>WTAW01000288.1 GCA_013139435.1 Candidatus Aminicenantota bacterium
AGATCCGGATAGCGTGGTAGTCGTCCTCGATAAAATTCTCCTTCTCTTTGAATTTGACCAACTCTTCGATCTGTGCGTTGAACCGCTCCTCAGATTTAAATTGGATGTATTCAGTAGAAATAAAGGAGAGGACATTCTGGATTAAAGTCCAGTTCGACTGAAAAACTTTGAGATCGAATTTTTTTTTGGCAAAATCGGCAAATCGCTTTCTCTCTTCCGTCTCCTTCTGTTTCAGAAAGTTGTAATACTCGCTTATCTCGAGATCCAATTCAGATGCCCATCGTCTCACCAATTCTTGCTGCACATGGATATCCCGGACTTTGCCCGATGCTTTGAATAATCTCCGTATGGGTTTTAAGTTTTGCTTAGCCTGGAAAACAGGATTAATCCACTCGATCAGATTGAAATAGGCCCGCAGTCGCTTGATCCCCACTCGCATATCGTGGACTCCCTCCACATCGGCAAACCGGACGGCGAGCTTATAGTTCTCTTTGACGATCCTCTGAAGATTTCCATAATACGTCCAAAGACATTCAGGGTACATCACCCTCTCCTCTATCATTGGCCGCAAATATCATGCGTGGATCCTCTTCAAGTAATTGTAAATATTCACTTGAGCTCTACTTTTCTTCGAGGAATGTTCAAGAAAATTGTGAATCGTTCCATCACTGTGTGATCGCGCCTTGACATTGTCTTTCCACTGATAGTCCAAAAAGGTGCGAAGTTCTTCTTGAATATCCTTATCATATATCGGGCAGGTGACCTCAACACGCCGGTCTAGATTCCGCGACATAATATCCGCTGATGAAATATAGATCTTTTCGTCTCCCCCGTTTGCAAACACAAAGATCCGTGTATGCTCAAGATATTTGTCTACGATACGGATGGCCTCGATGTTCTCACTCATCCCCGGGACTCCAGGGACCAGAGAGAACATGCCTCTCACATTCAACTGGATCTTAACGCCCGCTTGACTTGCCCGGTACAACCAGTCGATGATCTCTGCATCCACAAGGTTATTCAACTTCAGCGTGATGTAGGCCTCCTTCCCCTCTTCCGCATTCTTTATCTCGTTTTTGATGAATCTCAAGATCTTTTTCCTCATCTGGAAGGGGGAGACTATGAGATGACGAAAAGTGGTGTCCTTGTAGTTGTCGGCATAGAATTCAAAAATTTTTGCAACTTCATTGGTCAACCGTCTGTCCGTGGTGAAAAGGCTGTGGTCACTGTAGACCTTTGCCGTATCCTCGTTGAGGTTTCCTGTGCCGATAATCGCACACCTTCTGATCCCGCTTTTTACTCTGCGGTTGATCAAGCAGAGCTTGGTGTGGACCTTGAGACCCGGCACACCGTAGATGACCCTGGCTCCCTCTTCCTGCAACCTGTTGGCCCAGTAAATATTGGCTTCTTCATCAAACCTTGCCTGTAATTCCATGACAACAAAAACAGACTTGCCGTTATTAACGGCATTGATAAGAGCATTCACGACAGCCGAATTTTTTGCGACCCTATACAGCGTCGCCTTGATAGAGCTGACTTTAGGATCGATCGCGGCCTCCCGCAATAGATCGATGACCGGGTGAAAAGACTGGTAGGGGAAATGCAGCATCACATCCTTTTTGGATAGGATCTTGAAAAGGCTTTTCTTTTGACTCAACTCATTATGAGGCAATGATTTGACAGGTTTGTAATTCAGGCGCTTTAGCCCCATATCGGGAAAATTTATAAAATCCTTGAAGTTGTGGTATTTCGATCCAGGGATGATCGTATCATCTTTGGTCAGGGGTAGCTTTCGTGTCAGGAAAGCAAGAAGAGGCTCGGGCATGCTGGAATCATAGATGAACCGGACCGGCAGCCCTCCTTTCCTCATCTTCAAGCTCCTTGAGACTTTTTTTATGTAGCTCTGTGTCAGATCATCATCGATATCCAGCTCTGCATCCCGCGTAACCTTGATCGTATATGCTTCGAATGTGTCAAAAGGGAGGAAGGAGAATATCTTCTCCAATCCCAAACGGATCACATCGTCCAGAAGAATAATATATTTTTTATTCCTGCTCCTCGGAAGGATAAGGAACCTGGAGAGAACATCTTTGGGCACTTCGATGAGCGCATATTTGGATTTCTGTTCAGTCCCTTTTTTGGAAAGATGAACAGCCAGATAGATGGTCTGGTCTTTCAATTCGGGGAATTTTTCCACTTGGTCCACCATGACCGGGACCAGTTTAGGCCGGACTTCCTGGTCGAAATACGCTTCGACAAATCCCACCTGTTCCTCGCTGAGCTGTTTTTCGTCTATGAGATAAATGTTTTTTGCTGCCATCTCTTTCAACAGCTGTTGGTATATCCTATCGAAACGCTTATGCTGACGAAGGACAGTTTTCTGAACCTGTTTCACGACTTTTGCGGGGTCATGTCCAGTCAGTTTTTTGGCCTTCTTCCCCAGCCTCCTTAGCCTGTTCAGGGTTGCCACACGAACCCTGAAAAACTCATCCAGATTGGATGAAAAGATCCCCAAGAATTTTATCCGCTCCATAAGGGGAACAGTCGGGTCTGCCGCTTCCAACAAGACACGCTCATTGAAGGTGAGCCAACTCAGCTCTTTGCTGATGTGTTTTCTCTCCTCCACTGGAATCTCCCCTATTGTCTAAGCCAGAGAAACAGTCAATTCCTGTCTATCGGACTTCCTTTATTTTGCTTTTGTGATGGCAATTTTTTTAGGAGCAGCTGTTTTTCTGGAGGCTGTTCTTTTTGGTCTGGCTGCTTGTGTTTGAGCTGGCTTTTTTGGGGCAGTTTTTTTTGCTGGCTTTGGAGCTGTTTTCGCTGCGGGCTTCGCTGCTGTCTTTGCTGCGGGTTTCACCGCTGGTTTTGTGGCCTTGGGTTTTGCGGGAGGTTTCGGCTTTGCTTGTGGTTTCGGTTTAGCGACTTTCTCTGCGCTCGAAGCTTTTTTTTCTTCTTTGATCGTGTAGGCTTTAAGGATCTTGACAAAATCTTTAGTGATCTTATCACTCGCCTTGTCCACCTGCTTCTTCAGTTTTTTTGCCGACTTTGTATCAATCTTATCCAATATTTCTTGAGTTTTCTTGGCGAGCTCACCCCTTAACTCCTCTTCCAGTCGTTTCATTGTCTTTGCCACGCGTTTGGGATACTCAAAAAACTCCAGTTTCCCGGATCCTTTCGAAACATCTTTCCAACTGTTTTTCTGGAACTGGATGC
>WTAW01000379.1 GCA_013139435.1 Candidatus Aminicenantota bacterium
CGGCCATGAAAACATAGAGGTTTTTTTCCTGCAATTCCCTGGCGATTTTGACAGCAATCTCATTGGTCGGACAATAGCCCACACAAGCGGCGAATCCGGGAGCTGTACCATCGACAAATTCGATCCCTCTTTCTCTCATGATCACATCATTCGCAGCCCCCAGCCAAAGCTGCCCATCCATGGGATTTGGCACTGTTAAGTAGGGGAGGGGATCCTCCGTGTATTTGATCGCCTCTATGATTTCATCGGCAAAAAGAGTGGCCATGCCAGCGTCCAGAGTATGTCCGAGATAGGGCAGCCACAGTTTTTCATCCGGAAGAGGAGGAAGCAATTTTTTTGCCTCCTCCAACAATTCTAAAAGTCCTTCAAGGGTTTCAATCTGTAATCCCAAGATGCCGTATGAGATTGGTAGAAAGTAACCGGTATTCGGAAATTCCACTTTCGTTTGCGGGCCTTTTTTTTCGATGGCCTGGAGAAGTTCTTTTTCTGCACGACCTACCAATTTATGGGCGCCTCGTATGGCTTTTGTCGCGATTACTTTTGACATGTTTTATCCTCTTCTCATTTTTTTAAATTTCCAGATCTCTTCTCATTTCCATATCGTACAGGACGCGCTTTTTTGTTTTTTCGATACCCAGTTTTTCTCTTTTTTTGTTGATGTGATCTATCATCAGCGCAGCCATTTTATCCGGCTCGGGCTCTACTGCCCACATGCCGCCGTACATGTCCTCAGATTCCTTAAAAAGATGATTTGAGAATATTTCACTACCGGAAATAGGCATCCCCACACCGAAGACAGTATACACTCCCGAAGAGACGAAATACTGCCCGATAGAGATGGCTTTTTCACTCATCCATTCCGGGGCTGCACCTGCGACTGGAAGGTCGCTGATATCATTTCCCAGGCCTCCGACTTTCACCATTTCAGATAAAGCGATCAGTATTCGACTGTTGTCCACACAAGAACCGGAATGCAGAACGGGAGGCATGCCGACGGCTTTACACACCTCGGCCAGGCCTTTTCCTGCATATTTTACTGCGGACTCGGGGGTCATCAATCCCGCTTTAGCACAGGCGATGGCAGAACACCCAGTCTGTACGACCAGAATGTCGTTGGCGATAAGCTCCTCCACCAAGCTCACATGAATTTGATCATGTTTGACTTTTGGGTTACAGCATCCAACTACTCCGGCCACTCCCTTGATGCGGCCATTGATCACATTATCGTTGAGAGGTGTGTAGGAACTTCTGAAACTTCCACCCAGCATATAATTGATGGATTCGTGGCTGAATCCGGCAATCAGATCCATTTTTTCCGAGGGAATATCCATCTTGTCTCTGTTCGGAAAATTAAGAATTGCAGCTTTAACAATTTCCTTGGCAGTGTGAAGAGCGGTCTCTTCAGAAAACTCAAAGTGTTCAGCTCCTTCAATTTTCCCTTTGGGAGAAGTCGTGATGAGTTTGGTGTGGAAGCATTTGCAGATCTCCGGCAACGATGGCATGATACATTGGACATCCACAATCATGGCCTCCACAGCACCAGTGGATATTGCCAACTCCTGTTGCAAAACGTTTCCTGCAATGGGCAATCCATGGCGCAAAAGAATCTCATTTGCTGTGCAACAAATCCCGCTCAGAGTTATGCCTGTGGCTCCCATTTTTTTGGCAAGATTTATGAGATCGTTATCTTGAGATGCTAGAACCAGTGTTTCAGCGAGCGCAGGTTCATGTCCATGAACGACAATGTTGACTTCGGTTTCTGAGAGGACTCCCAAGTTCACTTGGCCCCGGATAGGGGAGGGGGTTCCAAACAGAATATCCTGCAATTCAGTCGCCACCATAGATCCACCCCATCCATCAGAAAGAGCTGCCCGGGCTCCCTGGAGCATGAGATTCCTGTGGTCTTGATCCACCCCTATGTGTGTGCGGTGCATCACTTCAACGATCTCACGATCGATTCCGCGGGGCACAACTCCCAACTCTCTCCACTTAGCCTGTCTCGGTTCAGGTGCCAATTTTATAAATGAAATTTCACCTTCTTGCCTTCCAAAATCTTTGAGGGCTTTTTCAGCCACATCAGCGGCAATTTCTTCTTTTGATCTGTTTTCGGTATGAATACCCAGCAGGTGGGCCACCTTTTGGAGTTTGTTCACATCTTTGATCGAATATCCAGCGTCCGGATTTTTTGCGGCCAGGAGCAGTGTTTTGGCAACGTCTCGTCCATGGTCAGAATGGGCCGCTGCTCCTGCGGCAATCATTCTCGTAAAATTGCGGGCAACAATGACTTCGCCGGTAGAGCCGCAAACGCCTCTCTGAGGTTTTTTACCGTGTGGGTTGATCCGACATGGACCCATAAAGCAATTTCTGCAGCATAACCCGCGTATTCCGAAACCACAATGAGGGCTTTGTTGGGCTGCTCGATCCCACACAGTTTCAATATCATTCTCTGCATTTTTTTTAAGCAGATGCGTGACTGCGTTATCTCTACTTTTTTCTTCCATTATATTCAGCCTTTCGTGTAAAGTTGTAAAAATTATTTGAATGAGTTTTTAGTCATTTGTTTATTTCCGGAGTGCTCGGCTCACTTCAGAAAGAGTATAAAAGACCTTTTCAGAGTGTTCGATAGAAAGAGAACCTGTTCCACAACTTGGTGTAACCAAACATTTATCCCATATCAGATTTTTATCGATTCCTTTGCTGGACAAGTGTTCGACTTTTTCTTTTAAGCGTTTGATTAGAGAATCAGAAGTTTCTTCTCTGATTTTCTCAGATGTGGGCACTATTCCCCAGGCAAGGACGCCGCCTTTCTCTAAAAAGCTCTTTGTTTGTTCCACATAATAGGCGATTGTTTCGCCGAATTCGTATGCATCAAAGCTGATGATATCAACGCCAGCATCCATGATGATGGGCCATTCTGTATTTCCGCAACAATGTGTTCCAACGAGTCCGCCATCGGTATGGATGGCTTCCACCACTTCATTTAAATCGCTGACGACATCCGACCTCTGGAGGCTGACATATGTGGATGAACCGAAACCAGTAAGAATAGGTTCATCAACAAAGCAAATCTGGGCGTAGCCAAGCTTTTTGAACCTGTCCAAGAGCCAGCGTGCCTTCATGGTGATTCCCTTGATAACAATATCCCGATAAATATCGTTGTAGTAGATTGCGCGCTTATTCTCATCGACAGTTGCTAAGCCAAAGGTTACAGGGCCGGTCACCTGGCTTTTTAGAAACTGGATGGAGGAGGGTTTATTTTCGGCCAGGTTTTTTTCCATTGCGTAGATACCGCGACTGAATTCAGGAGATATTTTGAAGTAATCAATATTTTCGGACATGTAGTTTTCGTAAAATTTTTCAAGTTCAGTAGTTGTTTCTCCGCTCGTATCGATATACATCTTCTCCTTGATATTGTCCAAAACAACATTGGGAAAAACTTCACTGTACTGAGGTTCCATCTGTTCGCGGAAATCAACACGTGGCAACTGAGGCCAAATCGGTATTTCAGGGATTGTCTCCATGATCAAGTCGCATGCTCTGGTGACATCATCGTGGGGGAAACTGCCAATACCCGTAGCGAGGCATTGCGGATTAAATGACATGTTTATCCTCCAATGGTTAGATTCATCATTCTTACTCTTTCATTTAAGTACATGTGATAGTATATATCTAGTATATCCTTGTTATAAATTTGTATAATCATGCTAATTTATCATGCTTGTAAGTAGGTTTTATATAAAATATTGTGGATTGAAACTTAATGAATCGCTGGCGCTCTGCACTCTCTATAAATTTTCTCGAATTCATTCTTTAGACTCATAGTTAGAATATCTACTAAAGGCTGCTGCCTGAGGTCGGACTCCAGAACGATTTTGCTGTAAGGAATCATCCCGAGTACTTGATTATCGGGAAATTGGTTGTGAATCCACTTTTTCTGATTTTCATCTTGGATTTTATTTGCGATGATGCCAAAGGTCTCGACACCAATGT
>WTAW01000019.1 GCA_013139435.1 Candidatus Aminicenantota bacterium
TTATAAAAGAACGAAAATGAGAACGCGAACTGGGATCGGCTTGATCGGGACTATCACGTATGATGTGATCCGTTCGGATGCGGGAGGTGTCTACCAAGGTCTCGGGGGCATTCTCTACCAAGCGGCGGTTCTTTCTGCATTGGAAAGAAATGTCTTTCTCTTTACCAATCTTGGGAGAGCTCTTGCCGGCCGTGTTGAGAAAGTCACCAGCCATTGGCCTCCCCTCCAGAAAGAAGGAATTCAGTATGTCCAAGGTCCCGGGAATCAAGTTTATCTGCACTATCCCGAGAAGGGAGAGAGAAGGGAAATTCTCAAGTCAGTCGTGCCTCCACTCGACCCACAGGGAGTTCTCCAGAGCTTGGACCGACTCCACATGCTTGTTTCCGTCCTCAATTCGGGATTTGATATCACTCTTGCAGATTGGCGCAGAATCGTAGACGCTGCCAGTTGTCCCGTCTGGCTGGATCTGCACTCACTTGTCCTTTCCAGAGAACTGAATGTTCCCAGGAGATATATCTCAAACATTCCTTGGGAAAGCTGGGCCAGAGGAGTGACATATCTTCAGGCTAACAAAGCAGAGCTAGGCTGTCTTGTGGACCGGATCGGACAAGATCTCTCTGACGTAGAGATCAAGCGCTTTGGACAGAGAGCCTTTGGCTTGGGTCTCCGCGCTGTGTTCATCACATTGGGTAGGGATGGGGTGTGGGTTTTAACTCCTGGAAGAGCTCACGTCATTGTATCATCCCACGCCGATACGGTCGCAGATACCACAGGATGTGGTGATGTCTTTTGCGCTATGACTGTCAAAGATTTGATGGAAGGAGCGGACCCTTTTTCTGCGGCTGAAGCCGGAGTTGAGCTTGCAACTCGAGCCACCGCGGTTAAAGGAGTCGAAGAAACTGTTACATTAGTCCAAAAGGTCAGCAGTGGGCTCGAACATTCATAACTCTTTGTTTTCTCGAACAAGAGTTTCTTCCTCAATTCGGATCAACTTATTCATTTTTTATCTTTAGAGATGATACAGTTTGTGCTAGAATAGTTTTCAATGGAGAATGTAAGTACTCCCAAACACGCAAGTTTTTGCGAATATTTGAGACTCGATCAGGTTATCTTTAATCTCAAAGCGACCGATAAGATCCAGGCTTTGGAAGAACTCCTGGATGTTTTGGTCAAGCTCAACTACATAAAAAATAAAAAACCTGTCTTGACTCGGATTATCGATAGGGAACGTCTGGTCACCACAGCCATCGGCCACGGCATCGCGCTTCCTCATGCACGATTAGACACAGGGGGTGACATTGCCGTTGTCGTCGGCCGGTCAGTGGCAGGTTTAGATTTTGAGGCGGTCGACGACAAAAAAGTCCACGTCATCATCCTCATCGTATGGAATCCCTCTATCCCAGGCCTTTTTAATCATCTTTTTGCTGGATTGGCACAGTTTTTAATCAAACCAGGGTTCAGAGATAGGATTTTTAATGCGAGAAGCAAAAAAGAACTGCACAAAATTCTCTGTGAAATCGAACTCACGCTCCTCTCCTCTGAGGATAAGATCATAAGCCGGGCCGGACTTCTCTGGAAACTCCAGAAGATCGAAATGCAGAAAAAAAAAGCGGCCAAGGCAAAGAAAAAAGAACTGCAGAAACAGGCCAATTTGATTCGGGACGAGCTGGATGATGCCCTGTTGGAAAGGTTCGACAAACTCATGGAGCGTTATGGATTTGCTGTGGCCGAACTCGAGGATGGGGCCTGTCAGGGCTGTTTCATCAATGTGGCCACTGGGATGAGCTCGGCCATCGAAGGCAGTGATGATATCTATGTCTGCGAAAACTGTGGCAAATATCTCGTAGCCATAAAGAAAGCCAAATAAATCCTTCACTCCTACACTTACCGATCAAAGATCCCATGTGAGATTTTATCGTGAGTTGTGCCTTGATTGGCTTCAGTGGACAGTCTGGGTGGCAAGTAGAGTTGGTTTCAGGAGGCGATAAACGGGGTATGTCTGTGGTCCACGCCGCCACTGAGGAACGATGTATTTGTCGAAAAAGTTCCACACCAACAGGCCATCATCACTCTCGGCTTCTAAAAGATACGCCACGAGATTGCCTAACGGCTGTGCCGTTCGGACGAGGATTGTCCCTACAGGAAAGTCCTTTGTCTCGATGACGTATTCGCCCTTGACCGAATTCATGCGGTGCCCCTGGTAGATCCTCTCTGCCCCTTTGATCTCCGTGACTTTAAAAGATTCCACCTCCAGACTCACAGGAACTGTCAATTTTTCCACTAAAATCCCGTGTTGATCGAGCTTCGTGATGATATCCGCATCGCTGACCGTCAGCAGGTAAGCAAAGGGGAAGGGGATGATGGTCTTTGGTATGTAATCGCAGTAATAGGGTATGGTATAGGTTCTTTCGACGTCGGTTTTCCTGACTCTTGGATAGCTTCCCGCCTCGGGATTGACCTCCATCTCCCATCCGAGGATCGTCACCGGGTCTTTGAGCGGCTTCAATTCGTAGCTTGTGGCAAAAATATCCGTTGCCTCAGGCTTCGATCCTTTCCGTATGGTCCGCTGGTCCGTCTCTTGGATGAGCTGGAGGATCTCTGAGTTATGGGCATAACAATAATCGAGGACCGCCCGGAGAAAGAAATAATTGCCGTACACTCGGGTTTTGAAATCCGCATAGGCATAGTTTTCCAAAAGGAGGGCCATCCTGTTCCGCAGCCCGATATAGTTCGTTATGTATCGGGATTGAGGTCCTGCGGGCCGCCAGCCTTTTTCCGGCTCTTTATAGTCCATAAAATTCCCGTATGGGATGGATAGTGTGTTGTATTTGTCTTTTAAGGTTTTGTTCACCCAGGGCATCATTTTTTCTCTCAAGTGGGAGATTAGAGACAAATCTCCATTCGGATTCAGCGGCCAGACATATGTAACCGGTTCTTTGTGGTAAGACCCGTTAGTGGTGTGGCAGTCGACAAGGAGAACAGGGTCCCAACGGTTGAGCACGTTGCGGGCTAAGCCTTGAACTTCTGGGCTTTCCATCTTGATGCCATCCCTATTCAGGTCGAGATTCTGTCCGTTGTAGCGTACACCGACGCCCTTTTCTGGGCCGACCTGGTTTCTTCTGTTCTCTTTGCTGATCTTTTCGTTGCCGTCCGCGTTGAAGATCGGCGCAATAAGGATGACCAGTTTGTCCAAGTAGGGAGAGCTCTTATCGAAAAGGATATCTCTAGCCAGCATCAGCGAAGCCTCTTTGCCCTCGACTTCACCCGCATGGATGTTGGCCTGGAAATAGACCACGAGCCTTTTGTCGTGCCTGAGTTCCAGAGGAGATGTCGGGGGAGGCGCGCCGAGGATAAGAAGTGGAACGTCACGGCCTTCTGAACTCACACAAAGAGTCTCCACGCGAAGCCATGGGCTCAATCCCTTGAGCGCGTTTATGAACGCCAAAACATCCGCGTAACGGGAGGTTGCGGTGAAATGACTGGATTCGGCAACCGTTTCGAGCTCTTGCTCGGTTGTGGCCAAAAGCGGGAAAAAAAGCGATACAGATACAAGCCCACACAAAAGAGCCATGAGTAAAAAAACGCGCGCCCCTTTTAATTTCATCGTATGAGTCCTTTCAGTTTGCTTAGGATTTTTGTTGGATAAAAAGTGTATATAAATTCCTGCTAAATCGCAAGGCGAACCAGCGAGCTTTGCATTTTTCCTTTATCTGGCTGATAATAGAAATGTGATGTCTTTCGGCGTGAGCACAAAAAAAGAGGAGGCCCTTCGCGAAAAAATGAAACAACTGGGCATCCGCGAAGAGGACATCATCGAGAAGTTCATCCGTTCCAGCGGACATGGTGGGCAGAAGGTCAATAAAACATCGACATGTGTCTATCTGAAACACCTGCCCACAGGGGTCGAAGTCAAATGCCAGAAAGAGAGATACCAAAGTCTGAACAGGTATCATGCGCGGAAGATCCTTGCAGGTAAGATCGAAGCCAAAATCTTAGGGAAGGAAAGCGAAGAACAACAGAGGATCGAAAAGATCCGACGCCAGAAAAGGAAGCGTTCAAAAAGAGCCAAGATGAAGATGCTGGAGGACAAAAAAAGGCAGTCTCAAAAAAAGGCCGACCGACGATTCCATCCTTCCCCAGATGACATGGAGGGCTAAATCCTTCCATCCAATAATCGTCAAACTCCCCATCAGGTGGCAAGCCTGATCAGTGTATGAAGAAGGAGGTTTGTTCCCTTTTCCAGGTCGTCCCACTTGATTTTTTCCTGGGGAGAATGGCTGATCCCATCCTCACAGGGGATAAAGATCATCCCCACATCTGCGATGGAAGCCAATATCTGTGCATCATGACCCGCTCCACTCGGTAGAGTCATAGAGGGATATTCCAGGGTTCCGCACTCTTCCTTCATGAGGTTGATGATGTGTGCAGGAATCCTGACAGGATCCGTTTTATCTACAATTTTTGATTGAAATTCTAACCCCCGTGTGGATGCCGTATCTCTGGCCAGAGAAAGCAAGTGCCGCTCCATTTCTTCGAGCGTCTCTTTAGATGTGCTCCTGAAATCAAGAGAAAAATCAACACGCCCCGGGACTATACTGAAAGCCCCTGGATGAACCGCTACTTTTCCCACTGTCACCATACTGCCGTAATGATGAATGGCCACATATTGTGTGGACTTGAGAGCAAAGTCCGAAAGGCCGAGAAATGCATCTTTTCGGAGTTCGAATGGGGTTGTTCCTGCATGGCTGGCACTCCCTAAGAAACAGCACAACCAGTAATTTTTTCCGGCAATGCAATCCACGATCCCGATGGGCTTTTCTTCGGTCTCTAACACGGGGCCCTGTTCGAGATGGAGCTCAAGGAAAGTGTCCACCTCCGGTCTCTGTGTGTGTGCATCCAAAATGCTGTCGATAGAAAATTCTGTGCCCTCGAGTATTTCCGCGAGAGGAGGACCGAATTGTGTGCTGCCCTCTTCCAGCGTCTTGCGGTCGAGAGAGCCGACAAAGGCCCTGCTTCCCAAGAAATCTCCCACAAGATTTCCCTCTTCATCCGTGAACGAAGCCAACTCTAAGGGCTTTTTTAGCTTTATGTCTTCCTCTTTGATCCGCCGCAAACATTCCAATGCTGCAAGAACCCCCGCGGAACCGTCAAACATGCCTCCGTTGATGACTGTGTCGATGTGCGACCCCGCCATGACCGCTTTTCCCGGGGCATCGATCCGCCCGAAGATGTTCCCCGCTCCATCCTGTCCGTAGATGAGACCCGCACTTTGGATCCTCTCCTTGAGCCATTCTCGCGCATCCAGGTCGGCTTTGCTGAAAGACGGCCTGCTGATCCCACCGTTCGGGTCGCGCCCTATCTGGCCCAATTCTTCAATGTCTTTTTTTAACCTGTCGATGCTGATGTTCATTGGTTGATTGGGGTTTCTATTTGAGGAGTTCGACCATTTCCCTAACCGCTTTTTCTACGCCGACAATGGCCGAGCGGGCAATGATAGAAAAACCGATGCTGAATTCCGTCAACTCAGGGATCTCTACGATGGGCCCGACATTTTTATAATCCAAGCCGTGTCCTGCATGAACCTCCAGTCCCAGCTGACGGCCGTGCACTGCCGATCTTTTTACTTCTGCCAGTGCTTCATCGCGCTCCTCTCCGGGTTTGAGATCGGAATATTTGGCAGTGTTTATCTCGATCAGATTAGCCCCCACATCCCTGCAAGCAGTGATCTGGTTGATATCCGGGTCGACAAAGATGCTCACCTTGATTCCCGCCTTTTGCAGCTCCCGAATATGATCCTTAAGGTGCTCTTGATTGCCCGCAACATCCAAGCCTCCTTCAGTGGTCAGCTCTTCATCCCTTTCAGGAACGAGGGAAACGACATCGGGTTTCACATCTAGGGCGATCCGTTTCATCTCTTCTGTGGCGGCCATTTCGATGTTGAGTTTGGTCTTTATGGACTGCCGGAACAGGAACAGATCCCTATCCTTGATGTGCCGCCTGTCTCCTCGGATATGACAGACGATCCCTTCTGCACCGGCTAGCTCGGCCAGGAGAGCCGCCAGTACGGGTTCAGGCTCATCGCTGCGACGGGCTTCTCTTATGGTTGCAAAATGATCCACATTGACTGAAAGTCTCATATGTCCCTCCATGTTTTGCGTGGGATTGTAATCATCAAACGCAAAAAGCAAAAAGTGAAACGTGAAAATTTATTGTATTATAAATCGACAAACTTTTCACGTTTTTGATGAGATTATAAGCCGATGAGAATTACTTGAGGTGTTTGGAGATGACCGAGGCCAGGTCGGTGGCATATTGTTCAATCTGCTGCAGATCAGGGCCTTCGATCATGATCCGGGCGAGTGGCTCTGTCCCCGAATAACGGACATTCATGCGGCCTGAATCAGCGAGGAGTTTTTCCACCTCCTCGATGGCGCTCACTATCTCGGGATATTCTTGTAAATCCGGCTTTTTAGACACAGACACATTCTTGAGGATCTGGGGATACTCTTCAAATTCCGCAACCATACAGGAAAGAGAGGTGTCTTTGGTGGCCATGACCTCGAGCATCTTTATGCTCGTAAGGATTCCATCGCCCGTTGGGCAATCATCGAGGAAGATCGTATGACCGGACTGTTCACCTCCCAGATTCGCTTTGAGTTTCATCATTTCCTCAAGCACATATTTGTCGCCGACTTGTGTCCGGACTAGCTTCAATCCTAGCTCTCCCAGGCCCTTTTCCAGGCCCATGTTACTCATCGTTGTCGCAACCACAGTGTCCGTTTTCAGGCGATCCTTTTCCTTCATGAATCGGGCGAGCACAAAGAGCGTGTGGTCACCGTTTAAGATCCGTCCTCTCTCATCGACCCACAGGACTCTGTCAGCATCCCCATCGTAAGCCACACCGATATCTGCACCCGTCTCCACGACTTTTTTGGACAAATTCTCAGGACAGAGAGACCCGCATCCTTTGTTGATATTCACCCCATCCGGCGATGCGCTTATGGCTAAAATATCAAAACCCAAGTCAGAAAAAAGCATTGGCGCGATGTGTGAACTGGCACCGTTGGCACAGTCGAGGACGATTTTTATTTTGCGGGGAAGCCTCACACCTTCGAATCGGCTTTTCAGGAACTGGACATAGTCATAGCTCAAATTGTTATCTGAGGATATTGCCATGTCCTTTCTTTGAACAGAATAGTCCGATTCGATTATGGCTCTTTCCAGGATTCCTTCCCAGTCATTCGCAATCTTTATCCCCTGAGCAGAGAAGATCTTGATGCCGTTGTCTTGATAGGGATTATGGGATGCAGAGATCACGATCCCTGCAGAGAAGCCATGTCGTTTTGTCAGGAAAGAGATCGCTGAGGTGGGAATAAGACCGGCGGATACAGCCTCTCCGTTACTATCTTCGATCCCTTGGAACAGGGCCTGTTCGATCCCTTGCCCCGATTCCCTTGTGTCTCGACCGATGATCACGCGAGGAGGCAGCTTTTCTGTCCTCAAGAGTTCGATGAGCGCATGCCCGAGGGTGTAAACCGAATTGTAATCTAAAGGGTATTCACCGGCAGTCGCTCTTATTCCATCTGTCCCGAAGAGTTTTTCCATGGTGAGTATGCTCCCTTTTCTACAAAAAGAATTATTATACAGATATGCGGGGATGATTCAAGAGGAGATTTGATTCTTGCTCTCTATATTTTTATCAGTTTTTTTCTCTGTCTCGGCGCGATCCTCTTCGATGACCTCCGGCTGGATGAGGAGTTTTACGAGAGCCTTTGCCTCAGCACCCACGAGCCTAAGATCGTCATCGGGCAGGATAAGCTCCGCTTCGATCTCTGTCGACTGAGTCAGGAGAGAAATGTATACGGGAGTCGTTCGGACCTTGGCCGTATCCAGTACCTTGCTCTCCGGCCCCCTGACCAGGACTTCCGCGGGGATCACTTCTACTCTTTTCAGGAGAAATCCCTCCTGGAGTTCTCCTATGATGTTTGCTTCGATGAGCATAACGATTTCCTTGGCCTGCTCGAGTTCAATGTTGACTTGCATGGGATAGATCTCTTTGATCTCCGCACCTGCAGGAATACTGACCATGTTTCTGTTTAGGGGATACTGCTTTTGGTCGACGCTGGCTTTGGAAAGGTCCAACACCGCATGGACATTGGCTGCTGACACTTGGGGAATGAGACGGTTAGACGCTCTGATGGTCACGTTGAGGCTTGGCTGGACTTTCTCCACCAGCTCCATGTTGGGAGGGATGTTGTAAAGCTCAAGAGGTATTGTCACGGTCTTTTCTGTGTACATCTTTTCCTCTGGGATTAGAGTCAACCATAAGAGAAGAGCCATGATGAAAGAGAACAGTTTGAGACCCCAATTCCTCAAGAACACGTTTCGTAGAAGGTTTATAATCATTATCTGAAATATTTTATCAAGTCTTCTTTGATCTGATCTTTGGTCAAGCCCCGTTTTAATTTTCCCTTGATGGCCAGCGACACTGTCCCGGCTTCTTCGGAGACCACGATGACTGCAGCATCTGTTTCCTGAGAGAGTCCGAGCGCTGCAAGGTGTCTTGTCCGCGTCTGGAATTCTTCGCCCAAGTTGTGGACCGCCGGCAAGGGGAGAAGCGCCCCTGCAGACAGGATCGTATTCCCGCGGATAATGACAGCTCCATCATGCAGAGGAGAATGAGGGAAGAAGATGCTGATCACCAGGTCTTTCGAGAGTACTGCGTCGACTGGTGGCCCCCGATCGGCATAACTCTTCAACGAGATATCTTTCTCTATGGCGATCAGAGCGCCGATTTTCTTTGTAGAGAGATAATCCACTGCAAGGAAGAGGTCTTCCAGCCGATCTTGGAAAGCCTTTATGGAAGAGGGCTTTCGAAAAGATTGGGATCCGATCGTAGTCAGGAATCGCCGAATCTCTCCCTGAAAGAGGACAATGATCGCAATGATGGAGTAATTGATGAAATTCTGGATAAGCCAGTGGGAAGCAGTCAGTCTTCCCCAGCGTGTGATAAAGAAGAGAAGGCCGACAATAGCAATCCCGATGGCCATCTGATAGGCTTTTGTGTCCTTGATCAGCCGGAAGAAGGAATAGAGGATGAGCGTGATGAGAAGAATATCCAAGAAGTCACCGAGCGTGAAGCGTTGAAGCGCATTGATGATGTTAGTTAACATGACTTCTCTTGCACTCTCCTTCTTGTGCGAACAAAGCTGCTCCCCATATGTCATCTAAAATGGTTTCGGCCACAAGGATCGCTCTTTTGATCGGAGCCACCTCATGTACGCGCAATATGTGGGCTCCCTGGGCAACGCTTATAATGGCGGAGGCAAGGGTCCCTTCCTCTCTTTCTCCGGGAGGAAGACCCAGGATCTTCCCTATGAAGGACTTCCGGGATATGCCCACAAGGATGGGTTGGTCTAGCGTGGCGAAATCGTTGATATTTCTGATTAGAGTCAGATTATCCTCGAACCTCTTCCCGAACCCGATGCCCGGGTCGATGATGATTTTTTCTCTATTTATACCGTTCTCGACGGCAAGCGCTATCTTTTTTTCGAGGAAAGATTTTATCTCCAAAATGATGTTTTCATAATGGGGATTGCGCTGCATTGTCTTGGGAGAGCCCTTCATGTGCATGAGGATAACAGGAGAGTCTGTTTGGGCGGCAACCGTAAGCATCTTCGGATCATTTCTGAGGGCGGAAATATCATTGATGATATCGGCTCCTTCTGCGATAGCAGCAACAGCCACTTTCGATTTGGATGTATCCACGGAGATCAGACTTTTTGTGTGCTTCCTCAAGCCTGATATCACGGGTAAAATTCGCCTGAGTTCTTCGTCTGCTAGAATAGGATCTGAGCCGGGACGTGTGCTTTCACCCCCCACATCGATAATATCGGCGCCTTCAGAGATCATCCGCAATCCGTGTTCGATGGCCTTATCTTTTTGGAGATATAGACCTCCGTCTGAGAACGAATCAGGAGTGACATTGAGGATTCCCATGATCCAGGTTCGACGGCCCAAAATGTGATTATGGTCGTTAACCCGGAGAATGTACTCTTTCCTCACTTTATGCTTGAACCGGTTCCACTTTGCTTGGAGTTTTTGCTTTTTTGGAATCCTTCTTGGGTTCCTCGGGTTTGGGTTCTTTCTTCTTAGGGACCTTCTTTTTCAGTTTTTTGCCATGCACGATGGCTTCGATCTCGTCCGAGTCGAGAACCTCTTTTTCGAGGAGAGCCTCGGCGATTTTTACTAATTTATCCTTGTTGTTTTCGACGAGGTCTTTGGCCCGGTCGAAGTTTCGAGTGACGATCTTTCTGACTTCATCATCGATACGTTCCGCTGTTTTTTCGCTGAAATTCTTATGCATGGCCAGTTCTTTACCCAGAAAAATCAGGTCGTCCCTCTCGCCGAATGCCAGCGGCCCTAAGTCGGACATCCCGTACTGACAGACCATCTTTCGGGCGATATCTGTCGCCTTCTCAAAATCGTTGGCTGCACCGGTAGTGGATTTGTTGAGGAACATGTTCTCTGCCACTCGTCCTGCCATCAGAACAGAGAGCTGCGATTCAAGGTAAACTTTCGATAAGGTGTAACGATCATCGAGCGGAAGCTGTTGTGTCAAACCCAGCGCCATCCCACGCGGGATGATGGTGACTTTGTGGATGGGATCGGCTTCGGGGATCAGAGCCGTAACCAGGGCGTGTCCGGCCTCGTGGTAGGCTGTGCTCTTCTTTTCCTCGTCACTGATAATCATGCTTTTGCGCTCGACACCCATCAGGACTTTGTCCTTGGCGCTCTCCAGGTCCTGCATCATGACGCTTTCCTGTCCGTTCCTGGCGCCGAGCAGAGCCGCTTCGTTCACGAGGTTAGCCAAGTCGGCTCCGGAGAATCCGGGCGTCGACCGGGCAAGAATAGTGAGGTCCACATCCTTCGCCAACGGGATCTTCCTCACATGGACCTTGAATATTTCTTCTCGACCCTTGACATCAGGCATGTTGACTACGATCCTCCGGTCGAACCGTCCCGGCCGCAGCAAAGCCGTATCCAGAATATCCGGCCTGTTAGTGGCAGCGATGAGGATAACTCCCTCATTGGAGTCAAACCCGTCCATTTCAACAAGAAGCTGGTTGAGAGTTTGTTCCCGTTCGTCGTGGCCTCCGCCGAGCCCGGCGCCCCTTTGTCGGCCAACGGCGTCGATCTCGTCAATAAATATCAAGCACGGGGCCTGCTTTTTTCCCTGGTCAAAGAGGTCTCTCACACGAGAGGCTCCGACGCCGACGAACATCTCCACAAATTCAGACCCGCTGATGGAGAAGAAGGGAACGTCCGCTTCACCCGCCACAGCTCTCGCCAGGAGAGTTTTTCCCGTGCCCGGAGCACCGACCAGGAGGACGCCTTTAGGGATGCGGCCTCCCAGTTTCTGGAATCTTTTCGGGTCTTTCAGGAATTCAATGATCTCTTGGAGCTCTTCTTTGGCTTCCTTCACTCCGGCCACGTCCTGAAAGTTCACCTTTTTCTGAATGCCGGAGAATAACTTCGCGCGGCTTTTTCCGAAAGACATGGCCTTGTTTCCCCCGGATTGCATCTGCCGCATGAAAAACACCCAGAACAGGATGAGGAGAATGATCGGAAACCAGGTAAACAGATAAGTGAACCAGGGGCTGCGGGATGTGTCTTTGACAGTGATGCTGACTTTGTGTTCGCGGAGAATCTTCACAAGGTCGTCGAACTGTGTGGGGGAGACCGACTTGAACTGGGAGTTGTCCACGTATTTTCCTTTGA
>WTAW01000045.1 GCA_013139435.1 Candidatus Aminicenantota bacterium
GTTGTGGCCAACATGTAAGCGGCCAAGTCCGCTGCGTATTCTCCCGCCGTCTCCTCTGTCTGGCCATATGCATGATGCTCGGAGAGATATCCGTAGTGGTTGCGATCATTGGGTGTCGCTAACCCGATCGATGCGGAGATCAACCGGTGTGCTTCGTCCGTGGCGATATCGCTCATCACCAAGAAGAGAATCTGGCCGGGATGGAGCAGCTTAAGGCCCTCTTCTTTGGGGATAAGAGAGCATTTCGGGGGAAAAATACTGGTGATCTTGACGAGATTGTAGGGTGCGATTCCCGCCTTCCTCAAGGCGATCTCAAGGCTTGCCAGTTTTTCTTTGTGCTGACCCATTCCCTTTGTTAAAAAGATCTTGGATGGTATGATCATATTCATGTCTTATTCCCGGTCGGATGTCTGAGATATAATCTGGGATGACTGTGATAGAAGCGGAGGCTTCAATTCTCCTGTTTTTTTTCTTCTTTTTTTAACTCTTTTTCCCCTTCTGTCTTTTTTTTCTCCATCCCCACCGGCTCTGGTTCCACGAAGTCGATCCTTCTGGAGATCTCATATTCTCCCACAGGAAGAAATTGTGATCCTTTAGATTGGGCAAACAGTTTCACAAAAACAGTCTTCCAGTGAGGATTGTCTTTAAATGTGGCCAGTGTTCTTCCTTCGACACCATAGTTGCTTTTGAGCGTGATGACATCGCTTTTTTCTCTAGGCGGGACGGGATTATTTCGAATGGCGGCCAGAAAGGCATCCCCCAGGTTTTCGTAATCACCCATAAACCGGAAATTGGCGTTGAAATTGATGTACTTGAGGGGTTGATCCGTTACGTTTTTCACTCTGAAAGAAATGGCGGGGACAAGGACCAGCCGAGGGGGCCATGGTTGATAATATTTATCCGTCCAGAAAGTGTCTACATCCACAACCTCGATAGATGCTTCCAAGTCTTCAGCCGTTATCGTCTTCCACAGGCCGGCTTTCTGAAGAACAAAAACAAGGATTACAGCCAGAATGATCACCACAAAAAGAACTGTGACTCTTTTCATGAATCTCCTCCTTGGGACTCCTTCAATGATAATCTATACTTTCATTTTATTCAATGGAATTTTCCTGCTCGGATAGAGCTTCAGAGTTTTGGTGCCTTGAGTTATGGAGTTCGGACGATCTGTGAAGCGAGAACAGGCTGAAGGCCGTATTCGTCCACGAGGTGAAAACTCTCTTTGAGGACTTTCAAAGTCTCTTTTGTCGGGTGACAGATGCCGAGTGCGAACCCGTTTTTTTGAGCCCGACGGAAAAGTTCGATGAGCTGGCCCTTGATATAGCTTTCGTTGAGTTCTCCATCCAGGAAGATATGCCGGTATGCGGACGGGATATTCAGACTTTGGGCGATAGTGTAGGCGACAGAATTGCTGGTCGTCCGGCTGTCGATAAAGAAAAGATCTCTGTCTTTGAGACGTTTCAGAATGATGTTCATCAACTGTGAATCGGCTGTGATCTTGGAACCCATGTGGTTGTTGACGCCGCGAATATAGGGCACCTGATCGAGGTTTTTTTCGACGATTGCGATGACCTCCTCTTCGCTCATTTCAGCGGTGATCATGCCTTTGCTGTGGTTTCCCTCGTTGTTGATTGCTTCCAGAGGAAGGTGGAGGATGACTTCAAGGTCGTGTTGTCTGGATATGGTGGCGATTTCTGATGCTAAGGGGCTGTAGGGGATAATGGCTACAGTGAGAGGCAGCCCCATAGAACACAATTCATTGATGGCTTCTAGGCTGTATCCCATATCGTCGACGATGAGTGCGACCTTGTTGGCGGCCGGTCGTAAGGGAGGTTTTCTGGCGATTTTGACCCCTTCTTTCTCACACGAAAAAAGCACAGTGAGCTTACGCTCCTTCAAATCTTGGGCTTGCCAGAGATAATACTTCTTCTCATCGGTCTGTTGCTCCTCTTTTTCTATAATCTGGAAATTATGCACGAGAAAGGTGTCGATAAAAGAGGATTCCAGCTGGCTGTATTTTTTGATGGGGAGGTCAACCAACAAATGATAAACACCCTCGTCGTCCGTGTACTGATTGACGGATTCATCGAGGATACCCGTGTCTGAGACGGTCTTCAGCAGTGCCTGAGAAATGTCTGCTTTGTCTTCAGCCTTTTCCACTCCTTCAACTTTTTCCAATTTTTCCGTTTTTGCCACCACTTCCTTTTTTCTTTTCAAGGCCGAAAAAATATAGGAATCTTCGCCCCTTTTCCACTTGATATAGTCCAAACCCAAAGTTGATAGAAGGGCCAGGCATATCAGGAAGATGGGAATGCTGTGTGAAAGTTTTTCGGAGGGGTCTTTTTTATAAGATCTAGAGGTCCTCATGAACGATCAGTTGGCGAGAAGTTTTTGAGTTGCTTTGAGATAGGCGTTTGAGGTCATGTCTTCAACATCGATTTTGATGTCTGGCTCTATTCCTTTTTCCCAAAAATCTTTGTCCTTTTTCAAGTGAAAGATGGCGGATGTCAGTAGGAGGCCGCTCCCATCGCCCAGGGGTATAAAGTGTTGTTTTGAAACAAGACCCGGAGTTTGGAAACCGATGACCTTGACTTTTTTGAATGCTTTAAGCACCGCAGCTACGGCTTCCGCAGGGCCGATCGTGGCTTGATTTGTCCAAACGATCAACGGCAGTCCCGCCAATTCTGCTGTTGCATGGAGCGTCAGCGTTTCTCTGATTCCCTGGCCATTTTCGAAATACCCGGATTCTTTGTCCTCCACAAAGATGTCGAGCAATCCTTGAGCTTCTTCGATGTCTCCTTCCGCACAATCCCTCAGGTCCAAAATGAGAGGTTTTTTCTTCGTCTTCAGCCCGGGAAGCAATTTTTCTTTCAGCATGTTCACGCAAGGCGGATAGAGCCGCCGGATCTTCAAAATCCCACTGGTGCCTTTTGTGGCTGTGTAAGAGTATGTCTCTGCGGGAATCCTCTCCCTCTCCAGGCTGACAATTTCGGATCCGGTTCCCCTCAGGATTTTGAGCTTCACGGGATCGACTGATTTATCCTTCAGGAGAAGATTTGCCTCGATCATGCTCATCGAAAGTGTGGAACGGCCATCCATAATACTGACCGATTCTCCGAGCCTCAGACCTGCCTTTTCAGCAGGCGAGTTCTCTTTTACACTGATCACAACGGGAAAGCTACCGTACGTTTTGTAAAATGTGATTCCCGGCTCTTTAAGGTCGGTGTCTCTGCGTTGTTTATACTTGAGGACAGTATTTTTGTCTAGATAGCTTGAGAGAATATCCAAAGAGTCAACCAGTCCACGGAAAGCGCCGTCCATGGTTTTCGAAGGATTGGGCTCTTCCACGTATTCGTCCCTGATGAGGTAGGCCACACTTCCTACGAGCCTGAACTGGTCATCAGAAGAATTCTTCCGTGACAATCCAGGAAGAAAATTCTTTTCGAGAAGAACAAAGAGAAGGAGTATGAGAAGAGCGGGGATGAGTATGAATCTTATTCTTCCGATAGCCATTTTAATAAACCACGATCGTAGATTGTATCATCTTCGTTTTAACCATTGCAAGGGATTAAGGGGTTTTGTCTTGTAACGTATTTCAAAATAAAGGGTTGTGCCCTTGAGAGAGCTGTAATCTCCCACTAGAGCTATGGTCTGATCGGCTTGGACGGGATCTCCCTTTTTTACGAGAAAATCGGAGCAATGCCCATAGAGTGTGTAGTAACTCATCCCGTGATCGATGATGATCAAGTTTCCGTAGCCCTGGAAGTGGTCTGTGTATGCCACTGTTCCCGGATGAATGCACTTGACGAACATGTTTTTTTGAGGGGAAATTTCGACTCCATTGTTCATGGTGGTGGTGTTGAAACGCGGGTGTCTCTGGAGACCGAAGCGCGTCACGACCCTCCCTGTTATCGGCCATGGGAGAGCTCCTTTTTTCTCATAGAGAGGGATAAGGGTGATCGCAGAAGGGATTTTGCTGTTCAAGATCTTTTTCATCAAGTTCTGGAGCTGTTCGGCTCGGTCTTGCAGTTCGTCCATTGTTTTCACATGGGTTGTCTTGTTCTGTTCGATCTGTCGGATCAGGTCTCTGTTCTTTTTTTCTTCGGCTTCGAGATCCTGTTTTTTTTGTTGGGCGCCCTGGATGAATTTCGAGATCTCCTGCTTTTTTTCCTCGAGTTTATTCTCTGCAGTATGGAGTTCATTCAGGGTCTGGAGATAATCCGCCACAATTTGATCTTGGTGCTGAGCCAAGAGAACTAAGTGTTTGTTTCCTTGGAGAAGACTGCCCAAATCGTCGGCTTCAATGATAAAATCGATAAAATCTATCCTCCCATATTTGTAGAGGGTGGTTAGAATTTTTCCTATCGATTCTTTTTCTTTCTCCAGCTTAGCTCTCAGCTCGGGGATCTTTCTATTCAGCGCTGACAACTCTGTGTTGGCCTTTTTCATCTGAATGTCATAGAGAGAAATCTCTTTTTTGATCAACCTTTTGTTGAAGCCGATTTTGTCCAGTTGAGTGAGGATCGATGTCTTTTTCCTCTCATCTCTTTTGATCCACGTTTTAAGATCATCGATCTGTGCGGCGATCTCCTGCAGGCGCTTCTCATAATCTGATACGTCCTCTTGACCAAGTGTGGGGGGAGAAGGGAAGAGGATTAAAAGGATAAAAATAGTCGGGACAACCTGCAGAATGTATCTAACCATAGATCA
>WTAW01000410.1 GCA_013139435.1 Candidatus Aminicenantota bacterium
ACCTGGAGATCGAGATAAAGGAAGAGGATGGAAAAGAGTACCTGGACTTGAAGGATCCTATTGAAATACCCTTTTCTGTGAATATGGATGCCAAACGCGGGAATCATACTATTAAAGGAAAGATCAAGTATTTCGCCTGCTCACAAGAGGAGGGCTGGTGTCTCAAATACGCCTCCAAATTTTCCTCCGCTTTTTTCACATCTGCACGTATCTTCCAGAAAAAAAATAATTCTTGAGGGGAGTCTAAAGCCAGCTATTCTTTATGTACCAGTCGATCGTCTCGTGTAGGGCTTCTTGCAGAGAATATTGAGGGTTGAAGTCGAGTTTTTCTTTTGCTTTTTGTGTGTCAACCATCCAACCGTCCTGTTTCAATTCTTCAAATTTCTGGCGGTTGAGGATACTTGGGTTCTTACGTATTTTTCCCACCATTTCTGCGCCACAAGACACAAGGTAGGCAAGCGGAAGGGGGAATTTCAGATTGAACAGTTTGATGCCCATAGCTTCGGCTGCCACTCTTCCCAATTCCTCCCAACTGGAGGGATCGGGGTTGGCAAAATGGAAGATCTCGCCGTTTGCGAGTTCTTTATGAATGCATAGGTCTAAGGCCTTGATGAGATCCTTGATATAGATCAAACTCACGAGTTTTTGTTTCGAACCCACAGAAGGAAGAATACCCTTTTGGATGAATTTGAAATAGGGGATGAGCCCTCTGTCCCGCGGACCGAACACGACGCTGATTCTGGCTATGACTATCGGAAATCTGTCTTTGAATTTTAATGCTTCTGTCTCACCTTCAAGTTTACTTCTCCCATAGGGAGAGACAGGACATGGCGTAGAGTCTTC
Source organism: Candidatus Aminicenantota bacterium (assembly GCA_013139435.1). Classification (GTDB taxonomy): domain Bacteria; phylum Acidobacteriota; class Aminicenantia; order Aminicenantales; family Aminicenantaceae; genus WTAW01. The sequence continues at coordinate 844 of WTAW01000410.1, forward strand.
TTTAACTGCCGTTCCATCGGAGCATGGTCCCGAAGCCGATATACTGCTCAGATACACGACTCTTTTGGGGCGGACATTCTGTGCGTGGAGGGTCTGAAAAAGACTTGCTGTCCCTTGTTGGTTTACTGTATAATAATCAGCTATTTTGTATGCTTTAGTTGAGCCTGCAACATGGAAGACGTAGTCAATATCAGGAGGAAGTAAAGGAATATTCAGAAGGTCTCCTTCGAGGGGATTGATCTTGAGCCCTTTCAGCCATTTAAGATTGTTTATGTCCCTGACAAGGGCGAATATTTCGGTGTTTTTATAATCTAAAAAATGATCAATGAGATGGCTTCCGATAAAGCCAGTTCCACCCGTAATTAAAATCTTCATGATTTAGATTGTAAAAGAATAGTCCTCTACGGTCAAACCGAGTGCATGCAGGGCTAGAAAAATGTTGTTAACACACGTATCTTTAATGGATCTTCCCAGGAAAGGAGGGAATCGTGGACCTATTTGAAAAATGTTACAACTTCACACGTGCTGAAGAGGCTATGGCCATGGGGTTCTATCCCTATTTTACACCGATCCAGGAAGTTAAAGGAAATAAAGTCAAAGTCGATGGCAAAGAGATGATCATGGTGGGATCCAATAACTACTTGGGATTACTCGATCATCCGAAAGTGATAGAAGCAGCACATCAGGCTGTGGATAAATACGGTGTGGCTACTTGTGGCTCCCGTTTTTTGAACGGAACACTGGATATCCATGTCGAGTTGGAAGATAGACTGGCCAAGTTTATGAATAAAGAAGCCGTTCTCGCTTTTAGCACAGGGTTTCAGACTAACCAAGGTGTAATCTCTACTCTTCTGAGCCGAGGAGATGCGGTCATCACAGATAAGATGGTGCATGCTAGCATCGTGGATGCATGCCGTCTCTCCTATGGAGAAGTCCACAAGTTTAAACACAATGATATGGAAGATTTAGAGAAAACCTTGAGTTCATTGGATGATTCAACTGGCAAGTTAATCGTTGTGGATGGTGTCTTCAGCATGGAAGGCGATTTGACAAACCTCCCAGAAGTCGTCAAGTTGGGGAAAAAATACGGTACAAAAATCATGGTGGATGATGCTCATGGTATCGGTGTTATGGGGAAAAATGGCCGAGGAACAGCAGAACACTTTGGAGTAGAGGAGGAAATAGACCTGATCATGGGGACATTTAGTAAATCGTTTGCCGCTCTAGGTGGTTTTATCGCTGGGGAGAAAAAAGTCATCTCCTATGTCAAACATCATTCCCGAGCGCTTATTTTCAGCGCAAGCATAACTCCCGCCTCGGTGGCAACTGTGCTCGCCACTCTCGATATCATCGAATCAGAACCCGAGCGGAGAGGGAAACTGTGGCAGATCACGGATAAAATGAGAACCGGGTTTCAGGATATGGGTTATGAAACCGGCCCCACTGAGACCCCGATCATTCCGGTTATCATCGGAAACGATGAGCTGGCGTTTATGCTGTGGAAATTGCTACGAGAAGATGGGATCTTTACGAATCCTGTGATCTATCCGGCTGTCCCCAAAGATCAAAGCCTCATCAGGACAAGCTATTCTGCCACGCATACGGATGATGAGTTGGATTATGTCCTGGGAAGTTTCGAAAAATGTGGCAAATTGCTGGGCATTATTAAATAATCCAGGATAGATAATTGGAACGATAATTCCGTAACCAAGGTTAATAATATCTTGATTATCTTGTCAAGATCGTAAGAACAGTCGTAATCTGAACACTTCAGGTTAACTGACAAAGTCAATCAAGAAAGAGTATAATGAATAAAATGAGAATAATACGAATACTAACTGTGGTTTTTGTCCTGGTTCAAGGTTTGGCTCTGACAAATCTGGAAGGCGTTCAAAATATTCTTCCGGTTGACCAGATAGAAGCAGGCATGAAGGGGAAGGGCCGGAGTGTCTTTCTCGGCGATACGATCGAAGAATTTGATGTTGAGGTTCTGGGTGTCATGCGGAATGTTCAGCCAAAGAAGGATTTGATCGTCGTGAGGATCGGCGGCAAAGGTATAGAGGACGCGGGAGTGATCCAAGGCATGAGTGGAAGCCCGATCTACATCGATGGCAAATTGATCGGGGCATTATCTTACAGTCTTGGCGCCTTTGTGAAAGAACCTCTAGCACTTGTCACTCCGATCGGTGAGATGATGGCGATCCCAGAAAAGGAGCCTGCAAAGTCTTCTTTTGCGCCACAGGTCCCGATCAAAAAACATCTCCCTTTGAACGAACTGTTCGAAATTTACGAGTCCTATTTTTACAAAGATCCGTCCATTATCAGCGGAGACCGTACGTTCATGCCCATCAGCGTACCCCTCGTCTTTAGCGGTTTTTCTCCCCGCGTTTTTGAAAAGGCGAAACACTTTTTTTCAAAGCTGGGCTTTTCTCCGATGAGTGTCAGTATCTCCGGTCAATCTCAAGAGGAAATCACAATTCCTGACCTGACTTTAAAGGGAGGAGATTCGGTCGGTGCGCAACTCGTCACGGGGGACCTCAACATGTCTGCCATAGGGACTGTCACCTATGTGGACGGGAACAAGGTCTTGGCATGGGGTCACCCCTGGTTCAATTTGGGTACTGTCGGCTACACCATGACCAAAGCGGATGTTATGACGATCGTCCCCAAGCTCGATGTTTCGCACAAGCTCACGGGTTCAGAGATCCCGGTGGGTAAGTTCTCACAAGATCGTATGTCCGGACTGTATGGGGAGATCGGCCAAGTGCCCGATCTTATCCCCCTGAATATCACAATGAGAACGGGCGAAAAGGAGAAAAAGTACAGTGTCAATCTTACAGATGATAAGATCCTGACTCCCGCTTTGGTCAATATGGTGGTTTCAAGTCTCATCCTGAGCGAGGAAAGAGCCATCGGCGACCTCTCTCTCGAGTTCAGCGGGGATATCTACTTGGACAACGGGATGAGTGTGCATCTGGAAGATCTATTCACTGGAAGTTTTGATATGGCCAGCACAAACCTGTCGAGCCTTGTCGCCGCCGTTGTTTTCTTCTTAATGAGTAATGAATTTCAAGATCTCTCTATTCACCGGATCGATCTTACGATCACACCTACCGAAGATGTCAAATATGCACAGCTGGAAAAAGTCTGGCTCGATAAGTACGATGTCTCTCCGGGGGAGATCATCCAAATAAAGGTCTATACCCGAAGCTTTAGGGGAGAGAGTGCGATGTGGGAGGGGGGTATCCCTGTCCCAAATTTGCCCAAGGGTTCAGAATTTTATCTCGTCGTCGCAGATGCCGCATCTTTGCAGCAGCTGGAAGCGAGTCAGTACAAGAGACAGCCGTTAACACCCAGAAATATCGAGCATGTGATCCGATTGCTCAATAACCTGAGGAAGAATAACCGGATTTATTTCAAGATCCTGGCATCCAAGCCCGGCCTTTTTCTCAGGGGAGAGGAGATGCCGAACTTGCCGCCAAGCATGAAATCCATGTTTGCTTCTCCTCGAGCAGCATCGTCGTCTCCCACCGAGTTGGACCAATCGACACTCGGACAGTTGCAGCAGCCTGTCCCTTTTGTTTTCAGGGGGTCCACTCTTATACCGATAAAAGTAAAATAACATGTTTCAAAATCTGTGTGGTAAAAAATGTTGATTGTGAATAGAAAGCACATTAAAAATGGGAATGTCAAGCTGATTCAATGGAAGAATAATGGTAATGATTGATAGTGCTTTTGTTGAACAATATATCGACATTTTTCATGAATTGTCCAGGTTAGTAGAGGAGTTAAGAATATGAAAAAGGTCTTCGTTGCAGGTGTTTGTTCAGTTGTGATGGTCATGGCGCTGTTTTTATTGGCTGTTCAGCCGCAACGGTGGGAACTCCGGAATATTAATGACTATTTGAATGGAGAATTCGAGGGCATATCTGTTACTTATGATGGTGTTCTGTCTCTTTCTCCAAAAGAACAAACGATGGAAGCACCTGCGGAAGAGTTCTTTTTGTCCCTTCTTGTCACAGAGGGTGGAACGGTTTATCTTGGAACCGGCCATGACGGAAAGATTTACAGAAAGAACAATGCGGGCCAATTCGAATTGTATTACAGAGTTCCCGAGCAAGATATATTTTGTCTGGCTCAAGACTCTAAGGGAAACCTCTATGCAGGAAGTTCCCCGAACGGAAAGATCTATAAAATAACTGCCCAGAGTAAAGGGGAACCTTTTTTTAATCCTCAAGAACGATACATCTGGGACTTAAAATTCGATGAGAGGGGAGTCCTGCTGGCCGCGGTCGGTGAGAGTGGGGGGATCTACGCGATCAGCCAGCGTGGTGAAGGCCAGAAATTTTTAGATTCTGAAGAAAACCACATTCTGTGTTTAGAGATGAACCGGAATGGAGGATTGTACGCTGGAAGCGGCGGAAAAGGTCGCCTTTACCGCATTTCTCCACAAAGAAGGGCCTCTATCCTGTTTGAGTCTCCCTTTGAAGAGATCAAGAGTATCGCTCTGGATCGGGCTGGGAATATCTATGCGGCAGCCGGGGGCAGATCCATAAAACCCAAGGTGAAGACAAAGCCGCCGGTTTCAGCCAGGACAGATGCCGAGGTCTCTATCACGGTCACTCCTTCTGGCACGAGCACTCAAGATGTGCAGTCACCGCTCCAGAAACAACCCAGCACTCTTTTTAAAGTCAATTCTAATGGGATTGCAAAGAGACTCTGGAGTTCTCCTGAGGAAATGATCTATTCCCTTTTTTGGAATGAGATAAAGAAAGAGCTGATCTTTGGAACGGGCAATAAGGGAAGAGTTTATTCCATTGACCGCGATGAGAAAGTTTCTCTGATCGTTCAAAAACAAGCTGAGCAGATTTACCTGCTTCAACCTCATGGCTCGGGAATATACACTCTGTCCAACAATCCTTCCAATCTGAGTATCATATCTGCAGAACAGCGCTTTGAGGGGGAGTACTCCAGCCGTGTGTTTGATGCAAAAACTCTGGCCTCCTGGGGAAGGATCGAATGGAGAGCTGTTTTACCTTCTGGGACGACGCTCCAGTTTCAGACACGGAGCGGAAACTCCAGCGAGCCGAGCCAGACATGGAGTGATTGGTCTCCTCCTTATCAAAAGATTGAAGGGGAGCAGATCTTGAATCCCAGAGCGAGGTATTTGCAGTTCAAAGTCATTTTTAAATCACAATCCGGCAAAATCTCTCCCCGTCTGCAGAAGATCTCGCTTTTCTATTTACAGACAAACTTGGCGCCGGTCATCTTGCGGGTCGATCTCCTTCCAGCTAATGAGGTTTTTTTAAAGCTGCCAGATCAGAAAGAACAGATTCAGGGTGCAGAGCAGGATATTACAGAAAAGGCAAAAAACAAGGGTAAGACCATGAGTTATGCTATCTCGAAAAAAGCCGAAAGGAAGGGATACCAGACCGTGGTATGGGATGCCGTTGATGAGAATGGAGATATGCTTGTCTATTCTATCGCCATTCGGAACGAAAATGAGAGTCAGTGGCGTTACTTAAAGAAAGACTGGGAAGAAAAGATTTTTGCCTTTGATACCCTCTCGTTTCCCGATGGGATTTATTTCATCAGAGTTGTAGCGCAAGACAAGCCCTCAAATCCCCTAGGTATCGAGCTTCAGACCGAAAAGGTCAGTCGCCCTCTTGTGATCGATAATTCACTCCCGGTTATTCGAAATTTCCAAGCTGTGAGAGAAAGGAATACGGTTAAAGTGAGTTTTACAGCTTCAGATTCGTTTTCACATATTAAAGAAGTTAAGTTTCTTGTGCGGCCCAACAATTGGCGGATCGTTTTTCCGACGGATGGGATTTGTGATTCAAGGGAGGAAGGCTTCAACTTCAGTGTGACTCTTCCTCCCGATTTTGACAATATGGTCACAGTCAAAGTTGAAGATGCAAAGGGTAATGTCGGCGTCCACAGGGCCACATTCTAGTTTTTATTTATAGGAATTTGGGTTTTGCGCTTGCCGTGCTTGACTCTCTTTTTTGTTCAAATTCTCCCCTCTGACTTCCCCTCACAACCCAATGTATGCTTTAGTGCATCCCCGGTTCGTTACGATAGAATACTTGCAGATTATTTCTCCTGCGGTAGGTTCAGATGTTGCAGAAGTTCCTGGAAGCGCGGGTGGTCGCGCAGGCCATCAAAAATCGGATCTATACAGATATAAGAAAAGTTGGGATCACGCTCTTCGTAGGCGATTTCCAGCCAATCGAGAGCTTTTTCGTTCTTCCCAGCCCTGGTGTACAGCGTTGCGATTTGCCAGGGCGATACAAAAGTTGTTTTTCTGCGTTCGACCTTCACGTCCGCTACACAACTCAGCGCTCTATAATAGCCTCCCTCTTCGTAACCGCGGATTAAAGCCTCCTCGTCCTCAAACTCGCCCCTCGAATTAAACCACGTCTTCCACACTTCCATGGCTTTCTCATGTTGTCCTGTCAGATGGTACACAGCCTTGAGGCCTCCTAGTGCCATTTGACCAGTTGGATCCGTTCTTATTGTTTCTTCGAGAAACTCGACGGCTTCATCATACCGGTGCGCATAAATCAAACACCAAGCGTATACAGATCGGATGTTGGCATGAAATGGATCTATCTCTAATGCTCGCTCGATCTGTGCCATCGCTTCCTCTGGCCGATTCAAATAGAATAATAAGTACGCGTAATAAGCATGCGCCATCGCATAATTAGGATTGAGTTCGATAGCACGAAGATAGGCCTTCTCTCCAGCCTCCCAATCCCAGTTCCCTGTACCCCATACATTCCCTCCCGCGATACGGAATTGAAGTTCAGGGAGATTTGGGTTCAAGTCAATCGCTTTTTGACGGTACACCTTTCTCTTCTCGCTAGCCTCAATGGCTGGCATCAGACCCTGTATCCTATAGCCTCCCAAAACTGAATCGAGTCCTAAATAGGCCAGGGCATAATTCGGATCCTTCTCAAGAGCTAACTCAAAGTATTGACGTGCGATTTCGAGGTCATGTTCTGCCAGTCTATACCAGTGAAACATGCCCTTGCGATAGGCCTCGTAGGCCTCGGGATTGACCTGGTGGGTACTGGCAAGGATTGCTTCCTCCTGGGCAGTCAACTCGATTCGAGTTTTATCGGCGATGGCACGGGCCATCTCTCTATACATGACCTGCACATCCGTCATGTCGCGGTCGTACGTCTGCGCCCAAAGGTTCCGCTCCTCAGGGAGAGCCTCGATCAACTGCACCCGAATGCGCACGCTGTCACCAACCTGGAGAACCGTTCCCTCCACCAAGGCGTCCACGTTTAACTCCTGCGCAATCTCCGCCAGAGACTTCTCCTTGCCTTTATATGTCATGACCGACCTGCGGGAGATCACACGCAGTGCGGAAATCTGAGATAACTGCCCGATCAATTCATCGGTCGCTGCATCCGCAATATAATCATGCTCTGCATCACCGGTAAGGTTTTCAACCGGCAGGACGGCGATCGCATCGATCGCTTCCGCATGTCCAGTAAATACACTTAGGGCTACAACAGTCAATATCACAAGAAAGCCTGCTGCGCCACCGTAAAGTATGGC
>WTAW01000079.1 GCA_013139435.1 Candidatus Aminicenantota bacterium
TGGGACAGCCGCGCGATAGGAACACAAGGGCTTCCTGTGCCATCTACGACAGCCAACAGAAGAAGATCAAATTCTACCGGATCGAGTACAACATCGAAGAAGCCCAGAAAAAGATCCTTGAGGCCGACCTGCCGTCTGCACTGGCGGAAAGGCTGGGCTTAGGAATTTAACAAAAAACCTTATCAACTCCCCCCAAGCCTGAATAATTCAGGCTAAAGTTTTGGATTGGCGTAGCAGTAAAGACAACAATGCGGGCAGAATTGTGTGTAGCTCCCGATATCCACAGATTCGGTGCAGAGACATTCTTTCCGCTGTGTCCTGTCTTTCTTAGCTGAGACGGGTGCTTGCTCCGGATGGAGATCCTGAAGGAGAGCCCCATTGATGCAGGAGGAAGGTGCAATATCAGAGGCCACACTGATAGATGTCTGGCTACAGACGTGAAGATCGAGCCCATAATTCTCTGCGACCTGGTGCAAAAACCTCACATCCTTGACTTTCTGCTCGAGTGGCGGATCCATATAGACGAAGTTCTTTTTGGCGACTCTCTTTTTAGCCTTGTTGTACCACTGAGTGAAACTGAAACGGACATCCTGAACACATTTGGCCTGGAGGATGGGCGCAAGTTCCTTGAAATAGTGGAGGTTCGTCCTCTCTTTGTCTTCCTCTCTCCAGTAGATAATCGGGTCGAATCGAATGGATACTCTTCGCGGTGTCCCCACAATCGTGATCAAGTCGTCCAACTGCGAAAGAGCAACCGCTGGGTGAGGCACACCCTGTTCCATAAAACTTCCCCCCAATCCAGTTATCGTGAAGTGAAGGTATAGCTGATCGTATTTCCGGAGTACATCCTTGAGTTTGAAATTATTGTCAATGAAGTTCTCGAAATTTTTCGACCAGAGAACAACCGTATGCACATTTTGAGGACTCAAATCCACTGTATAGGTGTGTCCCGAGGGACCATAGATCTTAGCTTCTTCCCTGTCGACGGCCGAAGCGAGCCATTCAGGAAAAAAGGCGACCAGATCCGTCCTGCGTGAGGCGCTTATAATCTTTTTCATGGAACCTTGACACATGTCGTGCCACAAACTAGTATTTTAGCTGATAAGTTTAAGGTCAAGCAATGGCTGTCCTCAGAACAGAGAATCTCCAAAAGATCTATGGGCACCGTCTTGTCGTCAAAGGTATCGATATCGCGGTCAACACAGGCGAGATCATAGCCCTCCTGGGACGGAATGGCGCAGGCAAAACGACAACCTTCCAGATGATGGTGGGACTGATCAAGCCCGACAGCGGGACCATCTATTTGGATGGAACAGACATCTCACGGCACACAAGCAATCAGCGCGCCGACAAAGGGATCACCTATCTCCCTCAGGAAAACTCCGTTTTTCTCAAAACGACGGTGGAGAAAAACCTCACGATGATCCTTGAGTTGAAGAAATATAACAAAGACGAAGTGGAGACAACCGCAGATCAGCTCCTCGAGGAGTTGGGGCTCCAATCATTGAGAAAGCAACCGGCTTTTAGTCTCTCTGGAGGGGAAAGACGGCGGCTCGAGATCTGCCGTGCCCTTGTCCTCGATCCCAAATTCCTGCTTCTGGATGAACCCTTCACCGGGATCGATCCTTTGACGATTGTAGAGATCCAGAGAATCCTCCTGAGATTGAAAAAAAAGGGAATCGGCATCATCCTCTCTGACCACAATGTCCGCGATGCTCTAAAAATAACGGATAACGGCTATGTTATGTACCATGGGAAAATCCTGATCGAAGGGAATCCCCAGCAGATCGCCGCCAATGCGATGGCCAAAGAAAGATTTCTAGGAGAAAATTTCAAGCTGGGTGATGAGATCGTCGACTATGACTCTTCAGAAAAGAGGTGATCGCCCAAAGTCTCTCCAAGAAAAAAGAGAAACAGGAAAAAATAGACGATCAACAGGATCACAAGAAACACGATTGTTTGCACCGTGGATGTCGTGAGTAGCTGAAAGAACCCGATTCCGATGACACGAGATGCAAGCCATAAGGCCACCAACCACATTCCAACAATAATGAGCACGTCAAAGATCCTGGACTTTATCCATGGAGAAAATTGCACATCAGGTTTTTTGAAATGGCGCTTTTTTTCCTTTACTGTTGTGGAATCAAATAGGCCCCGGCTAAAGGGAAGTTTTTGCTGATCCACACCCTCGGGTAATCCCATTCCCGTATCTGCAGCACGAACGGGTTCCTCTTCTTGGGCTGTTCCATCCTTAGTGTGTATCTCTTTGTCGGGTTCTACAGGCTCTTCAGTTTCCGTAGGTTCCTCTATGTCTTCGACTTCTTCACCTTCTTCGGGCTCAATAGGCTTTTCACCGAACTCTTCTTCCTCCTCAAAGGGAGCTTCCGGAGCTGTGCCCTCCCTCATACTCTGCGCCCAGGGTGGCAGTTCACCTGTCTCTTCGTAATACTTTTTCGTTCTCTCCCGTTCTTCCTTCAGGGAATCGAGGAATTTTTCGATCTCTTCCTTCTCTTTTTCAGCAGGGTCTACCATACTCTCCAGGTCAGCAGTCCTGAAATCAGCAGATTCATCTTGTGCGGCATCCTCTTCAGCTTCTTCTTCAGCTTCTTCCTCTTTTTTAAGAGAGATTTCCTCTTTCGGCTCTAACAGTTCTTCGCTCGGAGACTTCACTTCGACCTCTGGTTCGGGTTCTTCAACTTCACTCTCAGCCATCTCGGCTTCAGCCTCTACGACCTCGGCATCTTCCTTTTTGTCCTCTACAGCTGCTTTTTTCTTTCCTCTTTTACCCTTTGTCGC
>WTAW01000012.1 GCA_013139435.1 Candidatus Aminicenantota bacterium
TTCAATTATCATAGAATAGTTATTGTATTCAATTTGACTATCTTTGCAAGGAGCCAGTGTAGCTCAGCCGGTAGAGCAACTGATTCGTAATCAGTAGGTCGGGGGTTCAACTCCCCCTGCTGGCTCTCCTTTTCCACCCTGAATTGACATCAGCTGTCGAATCTTATATTAATGAGACACGATTTTTCGGGAATCAACATAAGCAAGAAGGAGGACGAATGAAAATACTCTACATGACTTTACCATTGGCTCTGATTTTATGCTTAATTGTCGGCTGCCAGGACAAGGAGGCGATGGCAGAGCTTGAAGCAATGAAAGCCCAGGCAGAAATTGAGGAGCAGAATAAGGCATTGATACGTAATTTGTATGAGCAATGGCACAGTAGAAACATTGACGCTCTGACTGAGATGCACGCTCCGAATGCTAAATATAACCATCCATCAGCAGGAACTACACCCATTCCTTTTGAAAAAGCATTAGAGGGGATACAGATGTATTGGCAAGCTTTCCCAGACCTAGCTCTGACTGTTGAAGATATAATTGCCGAAGGAGACAAAGTTGTCGTCAGGTTTATCGGTCGAGGGACTCACAAGGGAGACCTTGGAGGCATTCCTGCAACAGGGGCAAAGACTGAAGCTGGTGCGATAGAAATATTCCATATTGTAGATGGAAAGATTGTTGAAGTTTGGGAAATATCTGATAGATTGGGCATATTACAGCAACTTGGCATGGAGCTTAAGCCGAAGGAGGGGGCTGACAGGTAAAGGCTGGCTGAGTAATAGGATACTAATACGACATGACTATTAAAAAGATAAGCTGGAGAGGAAACCTTGTATCTGTTCAGCCTCGGATTCGGCTTACCAGGTCGTTCGACCAACGCAGTCATTCCTATCTCGGCTATAGTCTCCACGTCGCTGGCACGATTGGAGATCAGGAGAAAGAGTTTCTCGTTGGGATCGGGAAAGGAGCTCAAGCCAAGCACAAGTTCCAGGCTGGCTATCGCATAGAGGGTGAGTGTCTGCCGGTGGCGGCTCCCCGGCTTGAATCGGTCGAATTTTACAAGACTAGCAAACTCAACGTCCTGGAGCGATCTCCTCTGAATCCCGGCACGCCACCTCCCTGGTTAGGCATCCCGGATGACCTAGTCACGTATCGTCAGCGAGGCCACCGCAGGCTCGATGCTCGAACCTACGTTGCCAAATGCTTGGCCTGTATCTGGGGTTGCCGTATGGCGGTCGAGATGATTATTGATCATTGGAATCCAAGTCAACGAAAGTATCGCTCTGAGACATTTTGTTTTGGCCCAAAGTCATGCCGCTTTTACCGGGCTGGTCCCACACGGAAGGTGCCAGGCAGGCGGGGTATGATTTGGGAAGAGCTAGATTGGGTGGATGACGAAGACACCCTCCATCGTGAGCTGGACGAATGATTAAGGGTGACAAAAACCAGAGACCATTGTATCCTTTGTATAATCCTCGATGAGCTCAATAGATTCCAGGATGTGCTTGAGAATAATCAAGAAATCTTTTTTCACAATAAGAGATCTAAATTGGGATAAGCAAACCTAACATTTTCTTGTATTTTGACAAGGCATGTAGTTGACAAATATGTCAACTATGCGTATTATATATTTCTAGGAAAACGATGAGGTTATACTCTCCGAGAGCAGCTGTTGAGCTATTCCATCTTGTCATTCTAGACCTGTTAGGGAGAAAGGTGGATAAAATGCTTTACGCCCTGAAAGGAGGCTGCAATCTGCGGTTTTTTTTCAAAAGTTTTCGTTACTCAAAGGATATGGACTTGGACGTAAGTTCGGCGCTGTCGAAAGAAAAACTGCAGGTCATCATGAGCAGGATACTCGAGTCGAAAACCATCGAACAAATTCTCAGTGTCAAAGGGATAAAAATTCAGGAGAGATCGTCTCCCAAACAAACAGACACTACGCAACGATGGAAGTTTGCGCTTGTAGTTCCACGATCAAGTATTCCTCTCCGCACGAAAATAGAGTTCTCCCGACGGGGAATGAAGACCGGCCTGGCCTTTAATTCGGTAGATGCAAATCTGATCCGTGCGTATGAACTTGCACCGATTTTGGCGAGCCACTATCAAAGAGTGGATGCTTGTGCCCAGAAAGTGATCGCTTTGGCAACCCGTCGGCAGATCCAAGCAAGAGATGTCTTCGACCTCCACCTTTTGCTGACTTCGGGAGTCGATCCTGCCATTGTATATGATAAGACCGCGAAGTATATAGACAAGGCGAAGGACAATGTTTGGGCGGTGTCGTATGATATGTTCAAGAGTCAAGTCGTTTCCTGTCTGCATCCGGAGTATCAAGCGCAATACTCCTCACCGGAACTTTGGGACAGCATAATTCTGACGGTAGAAAAGGCTCTTGGAGGATCGAACCAATGACACTTTCCGAGGCACTAGGGAAAATCAAAGCCATTGCACAGCCAGTTTTTCGGACCGTTGATGTCATGGTCGCACTCGATATACAAAAATCCCATGCAAGCAAGCTTCTCGACCGTCTGGCTCAGCATGGACATGTAATACGGCTCAAGAGGGGGCTTTGGGCTATAGCCGAAAGCCTAGAGCCATTGGCTCTCGTCCCACATATGACTGCCCCATTTCCAAGTTATGTGTCCTTACAAAGTGCGCTTTACTACCACGATATGATCTCTCAGATCCCCGAAGTCATCTACTGCGTCTCTCTGGCGCGTACGAGAACTTACGAGACTCCGGTAGCAACGATTTCGGTTCATCATATCCCGGGCAGTTTCTTTTTCGGGTATGAAGAGAGAGGAGAACATTATGTAAGGATGGCCGTACCTGAAAAGGCCTTGTTGGACATCCTATATCTTAGTCAATCGAGGTCTCGACTGTTTGTAGTCCTTCCTGAGGTCGAATTCCCACCGCAATTCAGCATCAAAAGGGCACACAACATGATCCGAAAGATTTCAGACGTACGCCGACGATCGTTGGTTCTGAGCCGATTCGAACAGCTTTTAGATTATTCAGCGTAATTTATAAAAAGCTTGGGGATGCTCCTCGGAT
>WTAW01000415.1 GCA_013139435.1 Candidatus Aminicenantota bacterium
TGATACTGCCCAAAGTGCGGTTAAAAGTGTGTTCTGAAGTGGCTTTGAGCAGGCCGAAGCCTTGAAGGGGCATGTGATGGGCGTAGAGGGCCGCAGTGACCCAACTCGTAATAAAGGGCCATACCGCGCCATAATTGTAGTTCAGTGGCTGAAAGTGAAAACTTTTTAGGGATATGCTCCGGATCCCCCAATCTGTGGTCAATTCTGAAGAGCATAACTTTTTCAGAGAGAGCGCGCTCCTTTCTGGCGTGCCGTAATCCCACATGAGACTCACTGCATTCCAAGGAGAGGTTTCCTTGACTTGCTGTCCCTTCGCATTGAAAGCATAAGTGTAGATTTGGTTGTCCTCGTCCCAAAATTTTGTGTCAAATGTTTGTCTGGCTCTTTTAAAATGCGTTGCCGCTTGATTGCTGAGCGACTCGTTCCCAACGATTTCTGCCAGGTGTTGCATGGATTGTGTTGCTCTAAGCCATACAGCAGCTAGGTAGATATCTGTAGCGATTTCAGTGAGCGCTCCGTATTCTAGAGCACCTAGACCTGCCTTTTTGTTGTCCATCAGTCCGTCATCATTGACATCTGTGGATAAGCACCAGTCATAGGCCTTCTCTAGAGAATCCCAGCTTTCTCGTATAAAATCCACATCGCCTGATCTCTTTGCGTATTCGTACATGGCAGCGATGTAGTAAGGCGTCGTATCGCCGTGAATATAGCCGTAAGGGTAGTCTTTCCACCAATCGATATAAGCTGCTGCTTGGGAGAGCTCGTGGGCCATTTTCCCATCATGCCGCTGCCACTTTTGAGTGAAGAGGAGGGCCTCGCGAACGCAGTCAAAGGCGCCATAGCTCAGGATGCTGAATGAGTTAATGTAGGCGTCCCCTCCGAAAAACCAGCCGAATCCAGGGCGGCCGCTCATGCCTGAAGGCCCCAAACCTGCGATCAAACCCCTCCCTAGATCCGGATTGTCGACCCGCAGGCTGTCATAAACCACTTTAGCCCATTCAAATGCGAGGTCGAGCTTGGGATCCGGGGTTTTTATGACAAGTGTGTTTTCTCTTAATGTGCGATAGTGGTTGACATTGTCTTTATAGAGTTGTGCTGTGTTGTTCCGGAGGAATTGGTAGGTTTTTAGGACATTCTCCCGTTTCCCTTTGCCGCCTGCACAGATGATGGGGATATATTTGGATCGGACGGCTTTGGGATCTGTAATCTCGATCTTGAACTCATTCGGTGAGTCGGAGAGCATATGGGCGGGTGTGTAGGTTATTCCTGATGCAGCAGGGGACCCCACAATTCCATGGTTTTTGCGTGTGGGTTCGGAGATGACGTAGGCTTTAAGTGTATTATCCCAATGGGCGTACTGTCCACCTAGCCCAGCTGGCCACATGGGCTGCAGCACAGGCAGAAATCCGCAGACAATGGTAAGCGGCTCCGTAGTGTCTACATCGAGGAGGATGAAACATCCAGGCTCATTGATGGGAGTGACATAGATCGCTTTTACAGTGAAAGATTGATAGGTGAAGGTGAGGATTGTGGCTTCTGGAGTGACGTCAATGGTGCTTACGATATCTTTACCTAGGATAGGATGTGTGGAATCGGCCACAAAGAACGAAAACGCAAAGCTGCGGAAGAGCTTGAGGGGATAAGCCCAGGCTTCAAAGGTCCCGCTCTCATCGCCCAATAAAGCAAATCTCCGGCCCGCTTTGATGAAGGATGTTCCGGGCTGAGCCAACCGATGAAGGGTCAGTTCATTGGCCTCAACAGGAAATTCTGCGATTAAACTCTCTTGGGCTAAAAGCGGCGAAGTGCCTCCAAACCCAAGAAGGAGCACAGCAACCAAAATCGATTTAATAAACGATTTCATTCAAGTAGTCCTCATAGAGAATTATGTTGAAATATACCTGTGATGTAAAGACCAATCCTTAAAAAAGAGAGAAATATGAGTAGGATTATCGACGTGGCTAAGCTTAATTGATGTTGGGTCCGCTCCCTGAGCGGACCCCCCCCCATCACCTTTACTTCTTGACGCTAAAATTAAACTGGATGTGACCTGTCTGTGCCTGCATCTGTTTCTGGATTTCTTCCTTTTTGATCTTGTTCTCCATAATGGCTTTCACCGCTTTGAACAGCTCATATGTCGTCAGAACACCATTTCCGTCTTTCTCTACATCTGAGACCTGTTCCTCACTGAATGGATTTTTCCGGACTTTGGCCTCTTGGTCATAAAAGTAATTACCGATCAGGATGGACTTCATCTTGGTGTTGTTGAATTCCTGCATACGTCTTCCCTTGTATTTCTGCAGAACGGCACAGTCTTCATCTTTGGCAGCTTCGGTGCTGGCTGCGAGATTGACGAGGAAAACGTAGTTTGTTTTGATCGTCTCTTCAATGGGGCTGGTGTCGTCCTCGAGCAGCCAGATGTTTTCTTCTTTATCGCGAACCACATTTTTCCAGTACTCGTTGACATTGACAACTTTCTTCCATCCAATGTATTCCAACGCTGTCACAACCGCTTTGGCGAGCTCGTCTCCTTGTGTGATAAGCATTTTTTGGAAGGGAGCTTGCTTCTTTTCTTTGAGGTCCTCTATCTTGGCGTCGATCTTTGTGATGGCCTGCTCGAATTTCTTTTGCGCTTCTTCTTTTTCTTGGAAAAGCTCTTGGAGTCCTGGAAAGGAGTAGTCCTCCTTATCCAACCAATTGGTCGCATTATCGGAAGAAGGGGCTTCTGATTCTTCGGGCATCTCTGGAACTTCAGGTTCAACAATTTCTAGTTTTGGGTACATCTCTGTGAGAATATATTCGGCCACGCGGATGTTTTCGTCCCCGAACCAAGGGAGAAAGAGATAGTATCCTTTCCCATTTCTGATAACTGCAGAGATCGGAAAACCATCAGAACTGGTTGCCAGGACCTGCATCTCGCCGTCAGAGCCCGGGTCCCAAGATTTTAAGTCG
>WTAW01000282.1 GCA_013139435.1 Candidatus Aminicenantota bacterium
TATGAACGAGAGTGATTTTATGAATCTTTGCACAAGAGAGAATGATGATGTCTATGTTTGGAATTTTGATGCCTTTTCTTCTTAAATCAAAGGCAATATTTTGAGACTCTTCCCAAATTTCCTGATCAATAAAAATCTCTTGTAAAGCATCCAGCCTGAGTTTCAAGCGAGCGAATTCATTCCTTGTTTTCGTCCCAGCCAGGAGTTCAAGCTTTATTATAGGATTGATGACAACTTTATCTTCATCAAGCAAACGTTCTACATAAGACTTGATCTTTGGAACATATTTCGTTCTCAAAGCAAAAATCCAAACAGAGGTATCAATCAGATAACGATCATTCATCTTCGCGCATCTTTTCGAGATCTTTTAATGACAGATCTAAATCAAACGTCCCCAACTCCTTCTTGAATAGATCACGATTGATGGACCTGACAAGTTCTCTAAGTCCGTATTCGATGACCCTTTTTTTTGTTTTTGCCCCGGATAATTTCATCGCCTTTTCCAGGAGTATCTCGTCGATTTCAACGGTTGTTTTATGCATAAAAACAATCTCCTGTTTATGTAAATTATTTATATAACTATAATATGTCTAATTATTATGGTTGTCAATAAAAAGTTTCTTCTTCCAATAATTATCCTAGGCGCATCTTTTTCATCATAGCTTTAAAACGAGGGTCTGATCGCAGATGTTCATCTTCCAGATAAAGATCTAAAAAAAGCATGAGATGATCCCGCTCTTCATAGGCTTTTTCCAAATACTCAAAGGCTTTGTCTGTGTTACCAAATTGAGCGTATAAGACAACGATACAGAATGAAGGCACATGGATTTTCTTTTTCCGTTCAAGCAACTCTGAAAGGATTTTTTCGGCCTTCTCTTTTTTTCCTTCCAAATTGTATATGACACCAAGCCAAGCCTCCGCCCAGCCCGTGTAGATCGTGAGCTCCAGTGATCTTTTAAAGGAAGATTTTGCTTCTTCCAGTTTACCCATTCGAATATGGGCTGTCCCAACGTGGTAATAAGCAAGGCCTATGTTTGGATCTAGCTCTATGGCTCTATGAAAATCGTCAATCGCCTCTTCATATCGATCGGCTCGCGCATGAATTCCTACTGACATCGCATAAAATATGGGCATGAGAGGGTCCAGTTCTTGAGCCTTCTTGATTTCCACGATGGCCTCATCAAAACGTTTCATCGCCAGACAATACCACGCATACCAGGCATGAGCGAACGAGTGATTGGGATTCAGTGAAAATGTCCGTTTGTAGTATTCTTCTGTCTTATCCCAGTCCCATTCATGCCAGAAGGCCACTTGTGCCGCCTGAGCGTAAGCTTCGGCCGATGTATCGTCCAGTTCTAAAGCTTTTTCCAGAGCGGACTTGGCTTTTGGCCACATGTCCTCGGGAGGAACTAAGCTCAGGATGGCAAAGTTACTGTAAACAATGGATAATCCAACATAAGCCAGTGCAAAGTTCGGATCTTTATCGATGGCTTCTTTGAAATAATTTTGGGCATTTTTTAAACCTTCGACACTAGGTTTAGAGGCAAAGAAGAGACCTTTGAGATAGATGTTATAAGTTTCTGCATCCTTACAACAGCGTTTAAGAAGCGCTTTTTTTTCTTCTCCAAACAGCTTGATCTTGAGGTTATCCACAATAGCCAGAGAGATCTCATCCTGGATGGCAAAGATGTCATCCATATCCCTGTCGAATCTTTCAGACCAGAGGTGGTATCCATCAGTGACATTGATGAGCTGGGCTGTTATCCGCAATCGATTGCCCGCCTTCCGGATACTGCCTTCGAGAACGGTATCGACGTCTAGTTTATCACCAATTTCCCGGATATCCGTTTTTTCTCCCTTGAATGCAAATGCTGAAGTTCTAGCGACTACCCGCAGATCCTTGATATGAGAAAGAGCATTGATCAATTCTTCAGCTATGCCATCACAAAAATATTCCTGGTCTTTTTGAGGGCTCATATCTGCAAATGGGAGTACCGCGATTGAAGGTTTGGAATCAACATGTTCTTGGCCTGATTCAAGCAATTCAGTAGGTAGCTCAGACGTTATTATTCTATCTCTTGCTACTTGCAGATCAGCTATTATTTCACCTGCATTTTGATAGCGTTTCGATGGATCTTTTGTGAGAGCCTTTTTTACAACCTGGTTGAGCTCTTTGGGCAATCCTTCTCTGAGAGCGCTCATGGGTTGTGGTTCTTCATGAAGCACGCCATAGAGAGCAGCCTGCTTATGATGTGTTTTAAATGGCCGTTCTCCGGTCAGTATTTCGTAAAGCATGGCACCCAGAGACCAGATGTCGGCACGTTGATCAACTACTTCACCTCTCGCTTGCTCCGGTGACATGTAAGCCACTGTTCCCATAATTGTGGCAGTTTTGGTCAGGTCGATCCCCCAAGACAGCTTAGCCAAACCAAAATCCATGATCTTAACTTGCCCTATTTCGGTGAGCATGATGTTGGCGGGTTTGATGTCCCGGTGGACAATCCCCTTTTTGTGAGCCTCTTGGAGACCTTGTGCAACCTGAATGGCCATGTCCAAAGCCTCATCGATCTTTAGCGGGCCTCCGGCGATCTTTTCTTTGAGGCTTTCGCCTTCGATGAAGCCCATAACAATAAATGTTTTTCCGTCGCTTTCATCGATCTCGTGAACAATGCAGATATTGGAATGATCCAGTGCTGCCGCCGCCTGGGCTTCTTGGACAAAGCGCTCCACGGCCTCAGGATCTCGGGTCAGCTCTTGAGGCAGGAACTTGAGCGCAACAGTCCGCTTCAGCTTGGTATCCTCAGCTTTATACACACCTCCCATCCCGCCTTCCCCTATCTTTTCGAGGATCTTGTAGTGAGAGATGGTTTTACCTATCATTGATCGAATCCCACTCTTTTCAACAAAGTTTTAAATCTCGGCATCGAGCGAAAATCCTCAAAATAGCTCACAATTTTAAATACGATCATGGAATGGTCTCGTTCTTCATAGGCTTTCTCTAGCCATTCATAGGCCTGGTCCATCTGACCAAGCCCTAGATGAATCGCTGCAAACCCAAACGAAGAAACATACATCTTCTCAGACAAACTTTGTAACTCTTCCAGCAATTTTTTCGCTTTATCCGTCTTCCCTGTCA
Organism: Candidatus Aminicenantota bacterium; assembly: GCA_013139435.1. Taxonomy (GTDB): domain Bacteria; phylum Acidobacteriota; class Aminicenantia; order Aminicenantales; family Aminicenantaceae; genus WTAW01. The sequence continues at coordinate 3,137 of WTAW01000282.1, forward strand.
CTGCGTACAAATATCCCAGATCGGCTATTATTGATGGAGTCCGCGTCCCCAACAGCTCGATCACCATCTGATACTCAGCCAGGGCTTTATCATACATTTTTAGTTCCACA
>WTAW01000345.1 GCA_013139435.1 Candidatus Aminicenantota bacterium
GTTATGAAGATGACCCGAACAAAAGGACCACGATCGCCACAGAAGTGAATGTTTTGAAAAACTTTCGCCCCCAACTTCCTGATCATTACAGGGACGCAGATATTCTATTCTTGGCCAATATCGATCCTGAACTCCAGGAGGATATCCTTGCACAGATGAGCAATCCTCGGCTTGTTGCGATGGATACCATGAACTATTGGATCCAGACGCGAGCAGCGTCATTGTTGAATGTCCTCAACAAAGTGGATGTGTTTTTTGCGAATGACGAAGAGGTTAGAATGTTGACCGACGAGCTGAACCTGATCACAGCAGGAAAACGACTCTTGGAGAAGGGGCCATCGCTAGTGGTCATTAAAAAAGGGGAGCATGGAGCGCTTCTCCTGAGTAAAGATTTTGTTTTTGTTGCGCCAGCCTATCCCAGTGAGGCTGTGCTGGACCCGACGGGTGCAGGCGACAGTTTCGGCGGCGGATTCTTGGGCTATTTGGACAATGTCGAATCCTATGCAGAGGGGGACATTCGAAAAGCTGCGGTCTACGGAAGCGTCTTGGCTTCCTTCACCATCGAAAAATTCGGTATCGACCGCCTCGAATCCTTGTCATCCGAGGAGATTGAAAACCGATTTGCAGAATTTCAAAAACTTGTTTCATTTTGAGGAAGCAACTTCTCTGCTGTGAAGTTGTCTGGATCCTCATCCCACTCATTATTGGAGATATTGATGTCAAAACTAATGTCCTTTGTCCACCCATCAGGGACTGGAGACATTTTCGTCCTCTCGAATGATCGTATCTCCCGGAGAAGCTATTGTTTAACTTAAAGTTGAAGCGATTGTGAGAGAATCCCTGAGGATTAAGATCCCTCGGAGGCATTCCTCTGTGCCCGTTCGGATTGCCTCCACAGTCCTTGATATTTAACTCTTGGGCCTTGAACTCAAAAAAACTAAGCCTTCCCCATGTCCTCAAATATTTGGCATGCTTTTTGTAAGGCATTCTCATCATCTATATCAATCCATATCCTATCTCCGATATCCATCACTCTTGCTTTGCGCTTGTTCGCAAGCATCCGGATACCGCCAGATAGGGTGGGATCGCCCATCTTTATGCTTTGTTCGAGGGCAGAAAAAATTGCTGGTGTACAGAGGAATATTCCAGTATCAAAGGCGTTGTATTCCTTCAGATTTTTTCCGATATCGATAATTCTGTCGTTTTCTCTTTTTACCTTTGTTGCTTCTTCAAGATCAACTAAAGTGTTATTCTCAATATTGCAATCGACGGCCAATACAACTTCATCATCATTTAAAGGGAATTTTTTTAGCCTTTCGATTATGGAGGTATCAAAAATATGATCAGACATCAGTAATAGGAACTTTCCTTTGAAATGTCCCTTGGCTTTTAGCACAGACAAGCCATTTTCTTTTTCCCACTCCTCATTGTGAATGACATTGATTTTTAAGTTTCTTTTTCCCGAAATTTCATCAAGAAAGCCCCTAATTTCTTTTGCTTGATATCCTGTCACGACAACAAAACCATTGATCCCTGCTTTGTTGGCCAAGAGTAAAATGTGTTCTAGGAGAGGTGTTTTGCCCAATAACACAAGAGGTTTTAAATCGGAGATATGGGATAAGCGTTTTCCTCTTCCAGCCGCAATAATTAGGCTTCTCATCGTTTATCTCTATTCTTTTCTCCGTTGGGTTTATTATCCGTTCTAGATTTGGCAATGGATACAAGATGTTTAATCTTATTTTCCTGTAATGTAGCTGCATAAATAAAAACTATATTCAAAACAACAAGTTCAAATATAAAAAACAACTCCGGTTTTTTAAGAAGAAGTAAGGCGAACAGGGTGAATTGCCTTACGTTGATGGTGAGCATATTGTAGTATTTATTCATGGGCTTGATTGATCTCCTGTATTCTTGTGACAACCAAGAAGGTATTTTTTCCCGATAAATCTTTTCTATCATAGTTGTCAGAATTCTGTAGCTTTTAGTAAACATTTGCAGAGATAAAATATATTTTAGCTCGATATACACAATGAATTTATTTATAAATCTGCCTTTCCATTTCAACATTTGATATTGATATAGAAGTTGATCTAAAGAGCCGATTTCACAAAATTTTGGTCCTTTGACAAAATAGAGGTACCCATTGCGATAGTAATCTCCCCAGGCTGCTTGGATATAATGGCTTGCACCCGCTAAGATAGCCACCGCAAAGATCCATTTAGAGTGCCCCTCATGAATATACCTAAGGCAAAGATGTATATAAATACTGAGAAAAATAACATGACTGGATATTCCGTCGAGAATTCTTCCCATGTGTGATTCTGAATGTGTCATACGCGCCAGTTGTCCGTCGGCACTATCGAGAGCATTGGAAAAAATTTTTAAAAAGATTCCGATCATATTTATGGTTATAGAGGAATAATAAAAAAGATGTCCTGAAATCACTCCCGTTATCATACCAAGTATTGTGACTGTATTTGGCGTGAGTTCTATTGATCTGGCAGATAGGGCGAGCATGTAGCCAATAGGCCTGAAGAAATAAATGTCGATGAATTCTTCCACATCTTTGTCTTTGTAAGTTGATTCTATCTGAGTTTTATGAAAATCTATCGCCATAGTCTATGTCTGCTCCCAGGTCTTTCCTTCCGGACATATAGAAAATCAGAAATAGAATTTCAGGTCCTATGCATCCCTCATTTTTATGTCCAACCTCCCGATCTCTCTGCTGACCATGGTCTTGATAAATTCCTGCCAATGTACACACTCTTCGGGTGCTAGTACTCCTTTTCCTTTGATATATCCATCGATAAACATTTGAGCACCTATTGACGCCGGTGTTCCTGTCCCACTCGTTATCATGCCTGAAGAGGTGTAGGTGATGATCTTGCATTCTCCATTACGCCATCCTTTCACATCCACACGAAGGGCTCCCTCTTTTGGGATCTTTTTAAGGCTTTTACATATTTTGTAGAAGTACGCAGCCGCAAAATCCATATGATCTATCAAATTCCCTTTGACTCTGATCGGTCCACTTGAATCTCTTACCATTTTTCCCAAGTTGCGTATGAGGTCGTTAATGAATGGAGGGTGAAAAGTCGCTTTGTCATCCACGATCTTTGCTGTCTTGAAGACACGGGAAAGAGTTATCGGCTCTGGATGTCCAACATGGAAAACATCCATTGGTCCTATAGGCTCAAGGAACTCCTTCCGTTCTTTGCCATCCACGAATGATTCCACTTCAATCATTTTCTTGTTCTGATATGTTAAAGCCTTTCCCGACAATGAATAGAGCAGATGATAACTCAAGGCCAGCCCGCCAGAGTCTGCCCCACTCATGACCCAAGCCGTATGAATCTCGTCAACAGTATCCAGCTGGTCTGAAGCGGCTTTGGCAAAAACATTATTGATTCCAGGACTAGCACCAAGGCCCATGACAATAATAATTCCAGCGTCTTTGGCCCTGTCATCCAATTCAAGCATCTTATATGTTGTTTCGTAATCATCGTTGATGTCGATCAGATTAACTTTCGCCTCTATGGCTGCTTCCGCAATTTTGACCTCATATTTATAATTGGGGCCGACACAGTTTATGGCCACATCATAACTATGCATCAAAGAGACCAGTTTTTTTCTATCTTCAATGTCTATTTGGTGTATTGAGACGTTGATTTGCCTCCCCTTTAATTTGGGCAGCAGTTTCTTGACTTTCTTTATGCTTCGTGTGGCAATAGTAAGGTCCTTGAATTTCCCATGTTTATACAGGTCTTCAATTGCAGACGCCCCCATCTCTCCGCATCCAAGTACTAAAACTTTCATTTTATCCTCCTGTCCATGATGTTTTCACCGTCAGAGCAATTTCTGAAAAATCCTGTAACGTTTGTAGACTTTTCCTCCTAATCGTTCCATCTCGGCACGCACTTTAAAGTTGGATTCGAGCTCATGATGGCTGTCCCAGAATTCGATCCCAACTTTATGGGAAGATTCGATCAATTTTACGCCCATTATCGCATCCAGGCCTTTTCCTCTGCATTCCTCTTTAATGGCGCCAAGATAGAGATCCAGCTGTTTTGTCTTCTTTGCCGCACTAAGAATCTTGAATACACCCAGTGGAAAGAGACGTCCTCTTGCTTCGCGGATGCCCGAGGCCATGTTCGGAATTCCAATCGTAAAGGCAACAACTTCACTATTTTTCGTGATGATTTTGACAAAATTAGGATTCACAACAGGAAGATACTTCTTGCTCAGTTCATCCATCTCCTCCTCTTCGAGAGGGGAATACCCGTAGTTTTCTTTGAATGTATCGTTCATCAGCCGAAAGATGGGCAGAATATAAGGCTTAAGTTGTTTCCTCTTGGTAAACTCGGTCATGGAATAAGCCCTCTTTCTTTCAATCCTCTTGTAAATTCTCTTGAAAAGCTCAGGAATTTTTTCTGGAACATCCACTCTGTAGACAACATAATCCACCTCTTTTTTGTACCCCTCCTTTTCTAGAAGCCGAATCATGTATTCATAATTGTAGTACGTGGACAGAGTTGGCTCGTGCTCAAAACCCTCGATTAAGTAACCCTCAGGATCTTGATCAGAAAAACCCATTGGCCCAATGCATTTTTGCATATTCTGCTCTCTGGCCCATTTTTCTATGAAGGAGAGCAACTTATGTGCCACCTCCTGATCGTCCTCACATTCCAGATAACCGAATCTTCCAATTTTTTCTTTGCGGTAGCTGTTGCATCGATGATTGATTATCCCCATAATGCGACCTACGCATTCATTGTTTCGATAGGCAAGGACGAGTACAGTCTGTGAGTGAAAAAACGCCCTATTCTTTTTCGGGTTGAAGTACTTCCGTTCTTCACTATAGATAGGAGGAACCCATTTTGAGTGGTTGCGATGGATTCTGGCGGGAAGATAAATGAACGCTCTGAGTTGTTTCCAATTCAATCCCTCACGGAGTTCCACAGACACTTTAGTTCTCCATTATCTAGATAAAACGTCTGATAGATCCCTCTGACATTCGTTCTTCAATCCTGTTGTCTGAGTTCATAATTCATCCATCAGGCAGATTTAAATTTTTTCCCTGAGACGCTCTCTTCACTCGGTGAGATGAGTCCGCCAAACATTCGGTACTCATCGAGCCGACAAGAATGTATCAATTCCCCATTGTAAACCATCATATTCAAACATCCATCACAAAGGTTGGCTCTTCCTTTCAAATATTCATTGGGCTGTTGGAGAGAGATACTTTGTACATAGATCTTATCAAATAGAGTCTGCGGTCTTCGAAGCGCGAATCGCACGAAATTGGAAAAGGCACGAAGGACATCTCGATCAAAGAAGGCAAGAAGAAACACTTTTTTTCCTGCATTAGCTTTCCTCATAAAAGCGCAATAGCGACCTTTAAGCAAATGGTAGGCATTCTGAACAAGTTTCATGCTCTTTGGGCCCATGATTCCAAACAATTGGTGTTCCGTCCCGATGTTGACAGAAATTAAGAACTTCAGTGATTCTGGATCGACCGTGCCCTTAAGATAGGCCGATGCTCTGTAGCCGTGGTAATAATCCTCCAAAATATCAAACATCTCTCTGGACGTGATGTCGATTTCGTTCTCGTATTGTGTGGCATGCTGAAATCGTGCCACATCGATCCTTTCTCCATCAACCCTATATACAATCTCCGCTTCTATTGGTATAGCGCGGAAAGCGATGAGAGAGACGTGCTGCACTTTGTGGACGTTTTTCCTCGTCCAGTCCACAACAGCAGGAAGATGCGGCAAGCTAGCCCTGAAAATTGTTATGTTATATCCGCATTGAACACTCCCGATATCCCAGCAGAGGTCAGCGAAGTGCTGTCTGAGCTCATTCATCTCGGCCTCGTTTTTCCCTGTGTGTCCCGGCCTTTTCTGACCGCTATCAACATGGAAGTGGTATTTTGCCAGACCGGCTTTTTTTAATTCGATTGCCAGGCTCCTCGTTAGCTTCTCGCCATTTGTCAGCAATACGGGCTTCATACCGTGAGAGCGGATAAAATCGATGACTTCAAGAATTTCAGGATAGAGCAAAGGTTCTCCTCCGGCCACCGCCATCCGGTCACAATTGGTCAATTTCTGACAGAGTAAAATGTCCTCCTTCACTTCTTCCAGGGGACGATGACCTTCTATTCTGTGACGGTAACATCCTGGACAATGCAGATCGCATTCATCCGTGACTTCCACCCAACCGCCGGCATTGTCATGTTTTGACCAGGGCAGCCTGTAAAGCTTGTCCTTTTTGATACCCATTGCGTATCCCCTTAGAAGCCATTCTATCGGAAGTTCTGAAAATTTATTTCCAGATCAAGTAAAACATCACTGAGTAAAATCAGCCGGCTTTTCCAATCGATTTTTGCTTCTGTGGAGTGGCTTTTTCGTTCATATATTTCTGGTTCTCAAGAGACATCGGCTGCTCCTTTGACTCTAGGCACAGGCCTCAATGGACCTCCAAACTCTTTGTAATCATCGAGTCGACAGGCAGATACCAACCTATCCTTCCAGATGGTCTTATTCGGACAGCCATCACATGTGTCTTCCTCTCCGTTCGGGAGGATATCGATGGGCTGCAAAATATTGATCGACTGAGTGTAGAGTTTTTTGAAGAGCAAAAATGGATTCTTCAAAGCGGCCCGGAAATATCTTTTAAAGGCCTTGCGTAATTCGGCGTCAAAAAGGCCGAATAGCACGAGAAGCTTGCCTCTGCGATTCATGGAGGGTTTAGTGTAGGCAAGATAGGATCCTTTGAAAAAATGATGAAAATTCTGGAGTAGTTCCATGGATTTAGCCCCGAGGCTGCCGAAAATTTTTCCGGAAATCCCGAAATGACACCCAAGAGTCCACTTGGGAGAGTGAGGCAGAGCAGTGCCTCCTATGAAGGCGCACAATTCAAAATCTGGAATGACTTTTTTTACCTGTTGGAAGATCTCCCAGGTGCGAATGCTTCTGTAATCGGTTTCGGAGTGATAAGCGAGAGCTGATACATTGACTTTTGTGCCCCCCCTATAAAAATCAAAAGGCCATTGGGGCCCGATCACTCTCACGGCGATCAATGTAAGAATATTAACTCTATCGATGTTTTGGATGGCCCATTCCACGATATCTGGTACATATTCCAGGGCGTCCGGAAAAATGGTCGTGTTGAACGCACATGTTAGATTCCCCTCATCGTACAACATATCAGCAAAATGCTGCCGAAGTTCATTGAGTTGTTTTTCGCTGCACCCCTCCCAATCCGGACGTGTTTGGTGGCTGTCCACATGGAAGGTGAATCCTTGTGCGCCCGCTTTTTTCAGGTCTTTCAACAAATGCCTATTCAGACCTATTCCGTTTGTGACAATCACAGGTTTGACATTGTGATTATTGACTATCTGGGTGATTTCGACAATTTTGGGGTGAGTCAGAGGTTCTCCGCCTGCGATGAGCATAGCATCACAACGCCGGAGTTGGAGCATTGTACTAAGCTCCGCCTCGATCTGGGAAAGAGATTTTTGGCTTGTTGGGTCATTGGTCGCAAAACATGCATCACATGTGATATTGCACTGCCGAGTGGGCTCGAGCCAGGTCATGGCATTATCTGCCATAGTCCAGGGAAGGCGGAATAGTTTCTCTGTGTTTATCTCCTCGTGTAAAGCCTTGTGATCCGCAAGAACGGCTGTCTCACTGATCTTTTCCATGTGTTTTAGCTCCTTGATAGGATTTGAATATATATTCCTAGAGATGGATTTAATCCAAACATGTTATCTGATCCCACATACAAGAATTTATAGCCCATCAAGAAAAAAGTTGTCAAAAACATGTCAAGAATTTGTCAATTATTTGTTAAATTTCTGTACTCTTCATATTAATAATGTCCGGAATTCCCACTCCCCGTATGACTCCAAAAGTCACCAGGATCTTTGCCTGTCATAGAGAAAAAACAAACAGGAGCTTCTGTACCCATTTGGCCAGCATAGACATTGAAGGATTCGAAAACGCTTTTTCGCCGACGTAAATATAGTTCTATATCACGGGGAAAAAAAAGTCAAACATAAAAACGGGATTATGGCGCGAAGAATTCCTTAAGGAATGAGTTTGTTAAAGATTGCAAATTGTGCTCGAATTTTGTTTATAAATCTGGCATAATTCCTTTTGCTCTTTTACATATGGACTTTTCAGAACGTTTTCTAACCAAATTTTTTATTCACAACTTTTATAAGGAAATCTCTGTTTTTCACCAGGAGCCATGAAAAAACTAGTCAAAGATTGCGTATTAAAGGTCGAACAATATGAGCCAGGAAAACCGATCGAAGTTCTCAGAAGAGAACTCGGATTGGAAGGCGAGATCTATAAGCTGGCGTCCAACGAGAATCCCTTAGGCCCCTCTCCTTTGGCTCTCGAAGCTATCAGAAATTCACTCAATGAGAGTAATTTCTATCCAGATAACAGTTGTTATCTCTTACGGGAAAAGTTGGGGGAATACCTGGGCTTGGCCCCCAAGAATATCCTCGTGGGCAACGGCACAACAGAGTTGATCTACTTGATCGGAATCGCATTTTTAAACCCCGAAGACAAACTCATCATGAGTGAATCCGCGTTTATAATGGCAAAAATAACAGCCCAGATCGTAAACTGCCATTTGGTTGAGGTCCCGATGAAGGATTGTTGTCATGACCTCGAGCGCATCCTCGAAGAGGTCGATGACGAGACAAAGATCGTCTATCTGGACATTCCCATGAATCCGATCGGGACTTCT
>WTAW01000073.1 GCA_013139435.1 Candidatus Aminicenantota bacterium
GGGACCAATCTAGGAGTTCTTTCAGCGATCTTACGTCCCGGTGATGTAGCTGTGTTAGATATTCTTTCTCATGCGTCCATCTATGACGGTGTTCAGCTTGGAGGGGCGGATATCAAAGTTTTTGCCCATAACAATCCCAGCCATCTGGAAAAAGTCCTCAAAAATGTGAAGACCAAACGTGTCATGGTCTGCATAGAGGGAGTGTACAGCATGGATGGAGACCTCGCCAACCTCCCGGAATTGATCCCCATCTGCAAAAGATACGGGGCTAAAATACTAGTGGATGAAGCCCATGCTACACTGATCTTCGGGGAGAAGGGCGGGGGAGTAGCAGAGCACTTTGGACTCGAGGATGAGATCGATATTGCGATCGGTACTTTCAGCAAGGCCTTCGGAGCGATCGGAGGGTTTGTCGTTGGGAAAAAAGAGCTCATGACCTATCTCAGGATGACAGCCCGTGCCTACGTCTTTTCCTGCACCATGGCACCCCATACGGCTGCAGGGATCCTCAAGGTGCTCGAGATCTACAAAAAGGACAAATCACTACGCGACCAACTTTGGGAGAATATCCACTACATGCATGATAAACTTCAAGAAGCCGGCCTGGATATCGCGGACACCAAGTCTCAAGTCATCCCTGTCATAGCCGGAAACGATCTGAGGCTTCGAGAGATCAGTAAACGCATTCAAGAGAGGGGACTCTACACCGGAGTCGTCACCTATCCCGCCGTATCGAAGAACAAGACTCGCTTACGCCTCTCAGTCTCTGCCAAACACACCAAGGAACAGATGGATGAGTGTGTCCGCATCATTAGCGAAGTCTTCGAGAGTATGAAAGACTGAGAATTGTCACAAACTTAATCTCGCTTGAATTCCAATGTATGGCGTCCGCTCCCCAAACAGACCACGTGATATTTGATCGTTTCACTTGACTTATACGCTGTTATGCTTTAGAATGACCGATGTGATAGGTCAATTGACCAATCGAGTTGGTCAATAGAAACTTGATGGAATAGACCATGCTGGAACCGCTTTTTGAATCGGAAAAAAAGGAAAAGATCCTGTTTTTCCTCTATTCCTATGGAGAAGGATACGCAAGAGAGATCGCCAGGACTTTCCGATTCAACCTCAACACCGTCCAGAATCAGCTGAAAAAATTGGAAAGCCATGGAGTGTTATACAGTCGGCTACGAGGAAAAGTGAGAATATTCGGCTTCAATCCCCGTTATCCCTTTAAAAAAGAACTGGAGGCACTCCTTAAAAAAGCCATGATGTATCTTCCCGAAAATGAAGTCAAAAGATACTACTGGCCTCGCCTGCAACCCAAAAAAACTGGAAAACCACAACCGGAACGTTCTCTTCAGGGAAGGATTTATTTTGCCCTTTCTAATCCTTGGGAGAAGAATCAGCTAAACAGGTTCATGCCATCCCAGAAAAAATCCAAGACAAACAGGGAAAGTTAAAGTCTCCATTGCGAAAAAAATGACTGAACGACACAAAGAACCAAAAGAGCCCAAAAAATCAGAGGCGGAGAGCGCGGGAAAAATAACCGATGCCTATGACAGGTATCTTCTCGTCCGGAAAAAGGAAAGACCAAGAGCACGCGACCTGATCCCGAAAATTTTTGACAAATTCGAACAGTATAGAGAGGGTTTTCCCTATGATCCGAACATCATCGCAGGGTATGCAGAACTCGATGGTTTGCCTCTCTTTGTCATTGGTCAGAATTGGCGAACCGTAAAAGACCGAAAGATACTCTCAACAATAACAGCCAAGGGCTATTCACTCGCACTAGAGGTCATGAAACTCGCAGAAAGGCATCAAAAACCTCTGATCACGCTCATCGACACTCCAGGAGGGGATCCCCTTCAGGAGTCGGCCGAACTTCTCCAATGCTGGAAAATATCCGACTGCATACGAACTCTTGCGGGCCTCAAAGTGCCCACTGTGAGTATCATCATCGGCGAAGGCGGCAGCGGCGGCGCAATCTCCCTCCAGGTCACTGATCGCACATACATGCTGGAAAATTCGGTCTTTTCTGTGATCTCTCCCGAAGGCTGTGCCGGCATCTTGATAAAGGGTCTCAACAAAAAACCCCGAGAGGAAAAACAGAGAAGACACAGAGAAATGGCCAGCCTTCTCAAGCCTACTCCTCAGGATATGCTCGAGTTCAAGATCATCGATAGCATCATAAGAGAACCAGAAAAGGGAATCCATAAGGATCAAAAAACAGCGGCCAAGAACATCAAGTACTTCATCATAAAAGCTCTCCATGAATTGGGTGAAGAATCCATAGAGACCCTCCTCGACAAAAGATATCGGAGATTTATGAGTTATGGAGAATGGAAGGAACTCCCCACGGAGCCAAAAGCCTCTGCACCACGAAGATTTGCTCGGAATATCATAAAAGGTGTGAAAAAGATTTTTCAAAGAGAAAAAAAACCTCCAATCGGCGAAGAAGAACACCCCACAGAATGGCCAACGGGTGAGACTCACCCAAAGTCTTACGAATGCAAAATATGTGGGGAGATCACACCGTTTAAAAAATATTTGAAGGGATTTAAGATCTGCCCCAAATGTGGGAGTACGGATCGCAAATTTTATCCCACTGCCCATGAATGGATCCGCCACCTTGTCGATAGGGGGAGTTTTAAAGAGAGAGATGCAAACCTTGTTCCTTTGGATCCCATAAACTTCAGTTTTAAAACGGATGATGGCACGATTAAAAGATACAGGGATGATATCGAGAGAGACTACACAAAAACAGGGGTCCATGAAGCTCTTATCATAGGGACGGCAAGGCTAAAAGGACAAGAAATTGTCTTGGCTGTGTCTGAGTATGGCTTCAGGGGAGGTAGCTTGAGTTCTGTTGTCGGTGAAAAATTCGTCAGAGCTGTGAACTATGCCAACCAAATAAACTGCCCACTTGTTTCTGTTTCCATGACGGGTGGCGCCAGGATGCAGGAGGGAATACTATCGCTCATGCAGATGGGCAAAACGAATATGGCACTCACCCGAATAAAAGTCCCTTACATCTCCATCCTTGCCGATCCGACTATGGCCGGTTCACTATCCAGCTATGTGAGCCAAGGAGATATCCATATAGCAGAACCAAATGCAGAGATCGCTTTTGCAGGAACACGCGTCGTTGAGGGGTATCTAAGAACGAGAATACGAGACAAAAAGGGCCGCTCCCCTCTATGGTATCATCCGGATTTCTATCTCGAGAGGGGGGGTATCAACGAGATCGTCCCCAGAGAAAAGATGAGAGACAGGGTCTATGATTATCTAGAATTACTCAAAAAATTCTAAGATTCACTAAAATTCATTTGATCCGTTGATTTTTTCCATTGAAACACCCTCATGTTATTGAGTAAAGTGGGAGAGATGTTTCGTAAAAAGGAGAGAAATCCATGAAAAGCGTGCCACTTATTCCTCCAGTGTGCTTAACAGCCACTTACAAATTTGCAAAGTCTGACGATCTGATCGATGTGGTTCAGAACCATTCGGGCCACATCTATTCCCGTTGGGATAATCCGACGGTGCAAGCTGTTGAAAAGGCCTTGGCTCAACTCGAAGACTATGCCCATGCGCTTGCCTTTGGGTCGGGAATGGCAGCTATCACGACAGCGATTCTTGCGCTTTTGGATAAAGATAGCAGGATTGTCTTCCAGAGAGAAATCTACGGTGGAACTCATGAGTTTCTCCATGACTATTTGCCACGCCTGGGTGTCAGCACATCGGGTGTCAATTACTATAATGCCGAAGGCTTTCTTGCCGAGATCGAAAAAGGCCTGACGATCCTCTATCTCGAAACTCCGACAAATCCCACACTGCGTGTCGTAGACCTCGAGCCTTTGATCGAAGCAGCACACAAAAAGGGCGCTATCGTTATGCTGGATTCAACCTTTGCCTCACCGGTCAATCAACATCCCAAAGATTATGGTGTGGATGTGGTCATCCACAGTGCCACCAAATACCTCGGGGGCCATCATGATATCACGGGTGGATTCATCTGCTGTGAAGAGTCACATTTTAATACAATCTGGAGATATCGGAAAATTTTGGGAGGAGTGATGGACCCATTGACGGCCTTTCTGGCCCTCAGAGGATTACAGACTCTGTCGCTTCGTGTTCAACGTCAGAATGAAAGCGCGATAAAAATCGCCCAGTATCTGGAAAAACAAAAAAACGTCAAAGCTGTATACTATCCTGGATTGGAGAGTAATCCAGACCATGCGATCGCCAGGCGGCAAATGAAGGGGTATGGCGGCATGCTGAGTTTTGACCTGGATGCAGATTTTGAAACCACGAAGACCTTCATGGACAGCTTAAAATTCATCAAATTGGCTTCAAGCCTTGGGGGAGTGACAAGCCTGGCCACCCAGCCGATAACGAACACCCATGTCGGCCTTAGTCCAGAATCAAGGGCAAAAGCTGGGATCAGCGAAAGCCTTGTTCGCATTTCTGTTGGCGTCGAAGATGTCGACTTGCTGATCCAGGATCTGGAACAAGCTTTCAACGTCATCGGCTAAGGAATGAAAGCAGCCCGTTGCTTTTTCAGTGCCAACTTGATATTCTTTTCCCAAGTCAATGTAGGGGATAAGCGACCCTTTATATTGGGGAGGGAATAATGAAAATAACGGCACTCATAGGCAAACGGATAAAAATTCTCAGATTAGAGCGGGGTTTAACACAGAGGGATATGGAAGAAGTCACGGGTGTCTCCCGGTCACACATCAGCAAGATTGAATCTGGCAAAGTCGCAAATCCAGGCTTAGACACGCTTGAAAAAATTGCAAAAGCGTTAAAGGTGTCCATATCATTTTTGTTTCATTTTGATGAGAGAACTCTGAAAAAGAGGGTTCAAGCCATAGAAAAGCGGAAGAAAGAGCATAAAAAAGAGATGGAACTCCTCGAGAGTAAAGAAAATGAGATAAAAAAACTAAAGAGGGAATTAAGGGCTTTAAAAAAGAAAAAATAGATCTGGAGAACAAATCCAGCCAGGATTCTTGAAACATGATCGGAAAAACCATCTCTCATTATAGAATTCTTGAGAAAATCGGAGCGGGAGGGATGGGTGTGGTGTATAAGGCTGAAGACACTA
>WTAW01000136.1 GCA_013139435.1 Candidatus Aminicenantota bacterium
GCGGGGACTTATTCGGGCCCGATTCCTTCGGACACACAGGCTACACCGGAACCTCCATCTGGATTGACCCTGAAACTGAGACCTTTGTGATATTCCTGACAAACAGAGTCCATCCTGACGATGGAGGTTCTTTGGCATCCATGAGGAGCCGGGTCGCGAACATCGTCGCCAGCTCCATCATCGAATAAAAAGGGGACAAGTACATTTTCCCTAATGCTTTTGACAAGTTTGGATTCCTTTGGTATAAGCATTCTCTTAGTAAGGACATACGCCCTTCTGAAACGGGCTTTATTTTGGATTTTGATCTGAGGATCGATGTGAGGTTATGGAAGCTTTAAAAAAACACCGTCTGCTTTTTATCATCTCGCTCTTTTTCTTTCTTGTTATTCTTCCCTTCTCATGCCAAAAAAAATCTCCAGAGCCGGTGACGATTCACTTGCTTCACTCCAATGATACACATGGGGCATTCCTGCCTTACAATTACATGGTCGGTGAGACAAAAAGAATTGTCGGGGGGATGGAGACGGTGAGTCACTATCTGAGTGAGATCAGGAAGTCACCTGGAGAAGTTTTGTTGATGGATACAGGTGATGTTATGACCGGAACTCTTGCAACACAGCTGGAGTACAAAGGTGTTATCGGCGGCGCCATGATGGAGTTCATGAACTTGCTGGGTTATGACGTATGGTGTTATGGAAACCATGCTTTTGATAAGGGCCAGGAAAATGCCAAGGGCCTGGAAAGACTGGCCAACTTTCCCACTGTTCTGACGAATATCGTGTACAAAGAAAACGGCGAGCTTTTTGCTGAAAAATCCTATGTGATCTTGGAAAAAGCAGGCCTAAAAATAGGCGTTATTGGTGTCATGGAAGAAACTTTCCTTATAGAAGTGGATAAAAAACAAACCGTTGGCCTCGAAGTTTTGCCCATGGTGTCCACCCTTAATTCATATATTCCTGAATTGGATAAAAAGACAGACCTCATAATCGTCCTTGCCCAGGCCAAGTATGATTCAGGGAAACAGATCGCAGAGGAAGTGCCGGGAGTTGATGTGGTCTTGCTCGCGGATGGCCGATTTGAATTCGAGGAGATCAATGGGGTTTTGGTCAAATCGTCTCGAGGAAACCTGAGAACGTTGGGATCGTTGGTCATAACAGTCCAAGATGACAGGATCATCGATTATAAAGAAGAACTTGTATGGCTCTGGGCGGATATCGACTTGAATCCTTCACCGGAAATCAGCGCATTGATCAAAGAGATCCAAAATTCGATCAAAGAGGAATACAATCGTAAGATCGGTGTCTGCGAATTTGATAAGACGCGTGATTCCCATCCTGTAGAAAGTGTCCTCGGAAATTGGATCACAGATGCCATGCGCTGGAAAACCGGGGCTCAGATCGCTTTCCAGAACAGCGGCGGAATCCGGGCCGATATCCTATCAGGCCCGATAACGATAGCGGACATATATGAAGTGTCTCCTTTTAATAATGTTCTCATCGTTTTTGAATTGACGGGTCAGCAAATCAAAGAGGTCCTTGAGTGTGACATAGAGAGGGGATGGGACAGGCTCCAGGTCTCAGGAATCACGTATCGGCACTATAAGAAAGGTGCTAAGCCAGAGGGAGAGAGAGTCGATTATGTGGAAGTCGATGGTGAGGTTGTAGTCGATAAAGGCCAGATCCTCCTCCCCGACAAGGTCTATTCAGTCGTGAGTAATGACTATGTTGTCGGACAGGCCAAGGACAAATATTTTAGCTTCCCTGTCTCGGAATCGAAAGACACTGGATTTCCCCTGAATCAGGTGCTTGTGGAATGGCTTGAGCAGAATGAAGTCCTTGCGTGCGAGATTGAGGCACGGATTCAAATCATTCAGTAATGTGAATCCACCAAGACCTCTTCCCCGAGTTTTCCACTTTCAGGTAGGGGTTTATGTGTGGAATTGTCCGCACGGATAATCCTTATGGCCCGAATGCGGATGGCTTGAGCGGCAAGAATATCCCCATCGGAATCGCCGTAAAAAATCTGAATATTGTTCTCTTGCAAGAGAGCGATTTTGGGATTATCTCCGGGATTTGCTCCACAAAATATCACTGGATTGGGATTTTGCAGGTCGAAGGTCTTTGCCAGAAGTCCGGTCAGCGTTTCAGTCTCTGTTGGATTCCTTCCTGTGATAAAGAAAATATTATCGCCACGATCTTTGTGGAAAGCGATGAGCTTCCGTGCGATCTCCTTGGGAATGCTGAAGTTGTCGAGACCGTTGTTCAATTCCATATGGAACTCTGGATTGGATAGGTAATCTTTGCTTCCCGGCGAATATTTCTGCTGCCCGTAGTAATAGGCTGGGCTTGAAAAGAGGACGGTGTCATCTATATCAAAACCCACATTCATCGCTGGTTGGTTCTGTAAGCTGATCGAGATGTCTTCAAACGTCACCCACCGGATTTGGTCCTCTTGAATGGCTGGGGAACAATTCAAGCAAGCCAAAATGAAAACGATCACGATTATCTTTTCCTTGCTGATCATCTCAATGACTCCTCTATACGATTCCTGTAAACTAACCTGGACTATTCATAAAAATTGTCGATACTGATTATAACTTATATGATATTTGTATATTACATTGATCTTTCTGATTATTTTTATGATCATTACATTCGCTATGTTGATTCTATATATAATCGACA
>WTAW01000346.1 GCA_013139435.1 Candidatus Aminicenantota bacterium
CATCTCCAGCGATCCCAAGGAGACAACTGACCTCTATCCGGACCAGGAGAACGATCCCAGAATCAACGGACTCAGGCAGAAATTGAACGATTACACCAGAAGGGCCCTATCCAACAGGTCTATACAAAAAAAGGATGAAAAGACGGTGGAGATGCTCAAGGCTCTCGGCTACATCAAATGACTTACATCATTCATAAAAAATATCGCTAGCATTTCCAAATCCGTGTTGATGTCATTCCGATCGATCAGATTGTATGATATCTAAAACACGCTCAGTTTCCCCAGCGAGGAAACTTCGCTCGGTTCCGGGCTTCCCTCACATCTCCCCTAGGGAGATATACCTTGCCCGTCCAGCCCTTCTCACGGTTTTTTCCATCACACAATCTGATCACTCAATAACGCTATTGAGTATTCATGGCATCACGGATTTGGAAATGCATCCAAAAATATCCAACAGCATCAGCATTTTTTTACCCTTTGGGCGAGCTGATCTCACTACAAAGCCTTCGTTGTAGCTTACTCGCGGTAGTTCACTAAAGCTTCGTAAGCCACTGCCTCGCCTTTGCAGCGATCTCAACTCGTGAATGATGTAAGTTAATTAGGAACGATTGTACTTTTTATTTTTTGGAGAGGGATTGGTGGATTTTTGAGGGGATCCGGAAGAGCAGCCTGTTGATAAACCTGGATAAAAATGGCCACTGTTTCATGGCTGGATTCTCAAGAGGATGCTCGGCAAGATACCTTTGGACGATGGGACATCCCAGGCATTCCATACAGTATGGGCTGAGCTTGCCCTGACTCAAATAGCGCCGAATCTCCTGGATCTCTGGGGAATTCCAAGCTTCAGCATAATCAGGAAAGGAGTAGCCAACCGGATTTCCGTAGCAACAAGGAAGGATTCCTCGCCTTAAGATGTACAGGTTTTCCCATGGCTCTCGACAGAGAGGCATGCCGGTTTCGCCGATGTCATTTCCGGAGCATTCAGTATCAACTTCTTCGCTTTGATCCATCCGATCCCTTTCCTGTAGCTGGTTCTTCACGTCTTTTTCCATCGTTTCGTTCCAATCAAAATCGCTGAGTTTCCAGGTCTACGGCCTCCTTTCCCTTAAATCGTTCCTCATCATGCAACCCAAAACTGAACTGATTGGCAACAGGAACACCATACTTTTTCGAATAGCCCTGGCACTCTTTAAAAATTTTCTCCAACTCCTCTCGCGACAAAAGCTCATTCTTGTAATCGAAAAGATATCCTCCCCGTTCGTGTTCGATCTTGGGTTTGTTCAACACGAGCAAAGGACGAAGGATCAACGCATCGGCCTCGATCTTTTGGCATAAACGGAAATACTCCTCCAGGTCATTCTTGTTCACTTTCATTGGCATAAAAACCATATGGATCTTGGGGAGATTTCCCTTCTTTTTCCGCTCTTCATTTAAAAGCACGAGGTTGGGAATGATCGACTCCCACCGGTTATTTCTTATCTTGGCATAAGTTTCCTTTGTGGCAGCGTCCAGGGAAATATAGAGGTATATGGGATTACCAACTAGAGCTTTAATCGTCCTGTTCGTGAACGCTTGGCCGTTTGTTGAGATCTCCATGATCTTGTTGTGTTTTGTGCAGTACTCCATGATCTGCTCGAATCGGGGATGCATGAGGGGTTCTCCGATCGAACAGTTGATGAGCAAACGGGCCGACCGGAAAAAGGGCCCATATTCCTCAAAGGTCTTTTCATCTACAACAGTCTCGATGTACCCCTCTTCCTCTTCTTTCATCCAGTCCCACAGACAATACACGCATGGTGGCTTCATGTTGCACTTGGCAAGCAGGTCAATACCCAGGTTGATCGGGTATGATTTTAATTCCGTCTCTCCCCGTTTCCGTTCCTCATAGTTCAACATGGCATTTTTGTGGAAAAAGAGGAATCCTTCATGTGTTTCGTTTTCATTATGAAACTTGACCGGCGATATCTTAACGCCCAACTCTCTTGGGTCTTCTCTATGGTAATTTTCCGGAAATACCCTATTCAAAAACAGCACAAGCTCATGTCCCTTAGTCCCCTTTTGGTTGTTTTGAACGGGAGGAAGAGGAAAACTGTAGAAATTCCAGCTCTTTATGAGAGGAAAAACACCCAGCTCCTCGCCATTCAATTCCAAACGAAGGACCTGCTTGTAATTGGCATACTCTGAAAATGCGTAAAAAGAGATGAACCTGTGCGTCTTCACTTGCTGGGCGGGCAGGAACACGCGGGCCTTTTGTTTCATCCAGGCGTACGGAAAAAACTCGTCATGCTCCCACTCATGCCAACCATAGTCGTAGAGCGGACCCTGCTGATCAGGCAAAATCACATGAATATCTTTGACGAAAATACCCAATTCTCTCGAATCGCCACTGAAAACCGAAGAAAAAACGCGGTCCAGCCGAAACTCTATTTCAAAAAAGCTTGACGCAAAGTCGAGCAAGAAATGGCATTTGGTCTCTCCGGGCAGGATTTCCCTAGAGCTGATCGTTTCACCCTCTGATAATACCGTCAATACAGGATTATCAGCACCTTCATAGGGATGGCCAGCCTCGACGAGCAAATATTTCTCTGTATCTTTGGGAAGGTCTTGAAAAAGACATCTAGCCTCTTTTTTCATCCAGCGCCCTTTATCTTCCTCATGAGCTTCAAGGGAGTCTTCGGGCAGATACCACCCATCCAGGAAGATATCAATTTCAGAAGGCAAGAGGACCTCGATGTCTCTCACCATTATCCCCATGTTTCTGGGGTCACCATACGCTTGGACCGTACGGCTCAGTTTGAATTCAATGTTGAGATCACCCGAGCTTTCAAAAGAGAAGACGTATGGAGCATAAGCGGCTTCGACCTCCCGGCTCCCGATCTTCTTGTCGTTCACAAAAACTTCCATAATCGG
>WTAW01000267.1 GCA_013139435.1 Candidatus Aminicenantota bacterium
CTTGTCAACATCTTTATCCATTGCCAGGTAGACGAGGAACATCACAAAGGAAGCAAACATGATGATCGTGCTAGTCCATAATGACCAGCGCCATGTGCCCGTGAAGTTTGCGATCTGGGCCGAAGAGTTAAGAGCGAGTATTGTGCCCAGGCGCATCACCGTGATGTTTAGGCCAAAGGCAAAACCCAACTCTTTGCCCTTGAACCATCGCGATATGACTTTGTTAGAAACAAGAAGCGTAGCCTCGGAACCGAATCCAAAGACCATTCGGCCGATGAGCATGATCACAAAAGATTTTCCCGCGCCCATCGATGTGATGAGCGATCCCAGCAAGATGAGAAAGACATAGAATGTCCCGGCTTTCCTAATTCCCAGTCGGTCGAGAAGAAAACCGGCAACAACCAAAAGAAAAAGGAGGTTCGGCAGGGCATAGAAAGAAAAGAGAAGTCCGAACCTGGCGTTATCCACACCCATGTCTTGCTGTATAAAATCATTGATGGGGCTTAAGGCATCGTAGATATAATATGATCCGAACATCACCAAGCTGATGATGAGGAGGATCGCCCAGCGCCACCAGTGTTTTTGATTTCCGGAGGATGTGTTAATCATCTCTTTTTCTCCTTTGGAACGTTTGTGATCTCATTTGAATAGTATCCGACAGCGGTATTTGAGCAGGATGGGATTTTCGGCATTTCTTGCAATATAGTCGATGCTATTTCCAATGTCAATCGCGTAGGTTTTGCTTTTTTTAGGAGAGGAAAGGAAGTATGATGATAAAGAGGTGGCGCATGAGAAAAGTTCTGATAACCGCTTTGATCAAATCAGGGCGACTCTATTGCGTGCGCGAAAAACAGAACGGGTATAAACAGTTCGTGGTAGAGAAACTCATCTGGAAATAATATCATTTTTCAATAAATTCACGAATTCGAATTTAGCCTGGATTATTCACGAGTTGAGTGGTAGGTCAGGTCGGGTGCTGCAGCGGCGAGGAAGTGGCCCATGAAGCTGCAGTGAGTTATATTTGACATGTGCCATCAAAACTCTACAGTTTCTATAAGAAAAGGGGAGTCTGATGTTTCCTTTTCCTTTTGACATTGAGCCTTTTACTGTCGAAGCAGATCTTTTTTATCAGAGAATAGGCAGATTTATTGCAAAGGTTTTTCTTTTATTCAATACAAAAGAATTCAAAGGCCTCGAAAACAAAATACCTAATAGTGCAAACATTATCGTGACCAATCATCCCGCAGCAGTCAAAGAGATGATCGGACCAGTGAAAGATGTTGCAATCATTTTTTCTGTGTATGATACGCAACCAAACCGCAGACAGTTGAGCTTCCTCGCTAGCTATGAAATTTTTTCAAAAAAGGAATTTGAGGAAACGATCAGCAAACATCTTCACCCGATTTTTCGAATACTATTGAAGCCTGTCATCCAATTATTCGTGACATATGCCATTCCAAGAATTAAGGCCATAGGCGCTATACAAGTCTATAGTTCTGAGTTCGGAGGAAGAAGAGAAACACGCGAGAGAATCAAAGAATGCCTGCTCGAGGGACGGGCGGTTGTTTTTCTCCAGTCCAATGTTCTGCATCAGAGTGAGATTCATCCTTATTTGAGGAGATTCAGGAAAGGAGCTGCCTTTATTGCATACGATCTGTACCGAAAGTACAAAATGAACATTCCGGTTACTCCTATAAGCATTTATGGGACAGAGGGTTTTGTCAGGCCATTCAAGAAGATACGGGTAAACATCGGAAAAAGCATGTTCATAAAATCATTTTTAAAGGCTAAAAGCCCTGTTCGAAGCTTCACAGATGCGTTGGAAGATAGAGTCAAAGACCTCCTTGAAGAATCCGCAGATCTTATAAGCTTAGCCCACTCTCAAAAATAGGTTGCAGCCGGCGTCTAGTCTTTCTTGTGGTAATTGGGATAGGCCGGACGTTTTGGTTTGGGAACCGGATGTTTGGCCAACTCTTCCGTGACGATAGCAATAGCTTTCTCCAGTTGCGGGTCCTTTCCCTGACGAACGATCTTGGGATCGAGCTCCACTTCCACGTCGGGAAAAACGCCGATGTTTTCTGCGATCCAGTGTCCGTCCGGACTCCACACCCCAGAACTGGGAGCTGTGACCATCCCGCCGTCCATGAGACGGGGAGCTCCAGCGCGACCAACCAATCCACCCCATGTACGTTTGCCCACCAACGGCCCCACTTTTGCTCTTTTGAAATACCAGGGCATAGCATCGCCGCCAGAGCCAGCAAATTCGTTTATGAGCATAACTTTGGGCCCGAAGATAGCTCCCTGGGGTTGGACCTCGTCGACGCCATCTCGTGTGGCCACGAGACTCATCATTTTGCGCTGTAAACGTTCGATGATATCCGTTGCAAGCGCTCCACCGGCATTAAATCTCTCATCAACGATGACCGCCTCCCGGCCGACTTGTGCAAAGAAATAGCGGTTGAAGTAAGTATATCCACCAAAAAATGTATCGGGCATGTACACGTAAGCCACCTTACCGTTGGTCACTTTATCCACATAACGCCGGTTGGCCTCGATCCAAGCGAAATTCCGCAGCCCTGTTTCGCTACTCACCGGAACCACTGTCACTTCTTTTGTATCCTCAAGTTTTGGTTTAGGGCCTATGGTGAGCACAACTTGTTTTCCAGTCTTCCCTTCGAAAAATTTGTAGATATTGTCTGCACCACGGACTTCTTGGCCGTCCACGGCCAATAAGTATTCGCCCTCTTTAACATTCACACCTGGCTGTGTCAGTGGGGCCTGGAATTGGGGATTCCAGTTTTCCCCATTGTAGATCCGCGCAAAACGGTACCGACCATTCTCGATTGTATAATCCGCACCCAATAAACCAGTAGAGACGCGGTCAGCCCGGGGTTGGTCGCCGCCAAAAACACTGAGATGCCCCACCGTGACCTCACCCATCATATCGGCGAAGAGATAGTTCAGATCCTGTCTTGAGGCTACAGAATTCACATAGGGAGCATATTTCTTTATGGTCGCTTCAAGGTCCAGGCCATTGAGGTTGGGATCGTAGAAAAAATCCCTCTGGATACGCCACGCCTCGTTGTACATCTGCCGCCATTCTTTGCGGGGATTCACCTTGATCTGGATATTCTCTGTCTTTAGAGCTTTACCTGATGGCTTTGGTCCTTGCGGAGGAGCGGGGGCATCTGCCGGAGGCATGGGGCGGAGTTTTTCGATTTGCCAGCTTCCATTCTTGCTGTAGAGGTACTTTTTGCCGTTTTGAGCCATCTCAAAAGCCCTGACTCCTCTGAGGATCACATCGGCTTTGCGTTCCTTAAGCTCAAAACGGTGTACATTGTTTCCTGCTGAAAAGAACGCTCCGGGCAGGGGTGGCGTGGATTCTACTGCCAACAGCACTCCATCACTCCTCGTCTGAAGGTCGACGTAAGAACGGGCAGGCATCGGTACTGCCAGGATACGCTGGAGAATTCCGTCCAGGTCGATCTGGACTTTGACCTCTTTTTCTGGCTTTTTGCCTTCAGGGGATTTCTTCTTATCCTGATTTTTTGCGTTATTGGTTGTGTCTTTCTCTGTGTCCGCGGGTTTATCTCCGGAATCCTTTTTCTCTTCGCCCGCCTTTTCCTCATCACTTTCAGGAACAAAAGGGGACGGTTCTGTTTTTGACAGGACAGCAAGATAAATACTCTGTGTCACACTCCGGAATATGCTGTGGATGTCGGGCTGCAACGAGGCTCCCGAATCGATGCTGGCAGTAAAATAAAGATATTTGCCGTTGGCATCAAACACCGGATTTCGTGCATCGCTCATGCCGTCTGTGATTTGTGCGCTTTTTCCCTTCTCTAGGGAATACACAAAGACAGCTCCTAAGTAGTTAGACAATCGTTTGGTATAAGCAAGCCATTTGGAATCGGGTGACCAGTTGGGAATAAGATTGTACTGGCCCATATAAAACTGGGCCTTATCCACCTTGACCGGTTTTTTATCCGCGAGGTCGATATAGAAGAGGTTCAGATGACAATCCGTGTAGGCGATTCTTTTGCTGTCGGGTGACCACCGGGGGGCATAATAGAAGGAAGGCTGATCATCCAGCGCAATTTTAACCACTTCTCCCGATCCTTTCTGGGGACGGATATGGAGCATGTATTCACCGGATTCATCTGAAAAATAGGCGATGCTCTTTCCGTCAGGAGACCAGGCAGGGTAGCGTTCCATCACACTTGAAGTGTTTGTGAGATTTCTGGTGTCACCTTTTTCTGCAGGCACAGTGATGATATCCCCTCGTGCTTCAAAGGCGACTCTGACAGCGTTGGGGGATAGGCTGGCCGAGGACAGGTTGCTCCCCACATTGACAAATCTCTCCCGGACTTCGAGCAGATCACCAGCGATAGTAACAGTGAGTTCTTGGGAATTGCCTGAAACAAGGTCATAAAGATGGAGGGAACCGAATTTCTCATAGACAACGGCATCTTTCCAAGCGCCGGCCGATTTGAGGTCCACTCCTTCATTATCCACTAAGCGGTTCACTTTTTTGGTCTTGATGTCATAAACGTAAAGCGTGACCGGACCATCCCTGTCGGAGAGAAAATACACCTTGTTTCCGATCCACATCGGATTGAAATCGTTGGAATCCGTGCGGGGAACTTTTTCGATGCTGGAATCCTCCAAGTCTGCGATCCATATGGGCGTGGCCGTTCCACCACGATATCGCTTCCAAGCATAAAATGCCCGGCGTATGGGGACGTAGGCGATGTGGCTGCCATCCGGTGAATAACTGCCCTCGAATCCCATGGGCAGGGGCAACTTCTTGGGGAAGCCAGCTGATCTGCTCACAGTGAATAGCTCACGGAACCTGGAGAAGGCCGTGCGGCCGGATGTGAAGAGGATCTCCTTGCCGTCCGGAGTCCAACCCAGCATGATGTCGGCAGAAGGATGCCAGGTCAGTCGGTGTGGCACTCCGCCAGCAGAAGGGACAATGTAGACATCCACATTGCCATCATATTCGCCAGTAAAAGCAATGGCTGATCCATCGGGAGAGAAAACCGGGTTGAATTCCGATCCCTTTCCGGTCGTCAGCCTTTGGGCTGCTCCTCCATTGCGCGAAACACGCCACAGGTCTCCGGCAAATACAAAGACGATGTGAGTGTCGCTGAGCGTTGGTTGCTGCATGAGCAGGGGAGTGTTGCCAGGAGCAGCTGAAAGAGGTATACCAATGAAGAATAGTAAACATATAATGAGTACAGAAATCCGATGCATAGAACTCCTCCTTAACCTGAAATATTCATAAATTATGCCGACACTATTATCAATTTTCCTTGATTTGTGCGAGATACATTAGATTTGCTGAAGCAGGTGTTGCATGCATTTACTATACACACTTCCCAATTTTATGTCGGCATTCTTTACCCTTCGGGCGAGCTGATCTCACTACAAAGCCTTCGTTGTAGCCCACTCGCGGTAGTTCACTACAGCTTCGTGGGCCACTGCCTCGCCTTTGCAGCAACCTCAACTCGTGAATAATCCAGGTTGTTTATTTATATATACGTAAAAATGTTTTCAAATGTTACATGCAAAGGTTGGTTATTGTACAACAATTCCAACTAATTTAGGAGCCTGAAAGTAATTATAGAGGTGTATCTAAGGAGAGATTCCACCGTCTTGTTTAATAAGGAAATAGCCGACGGTTCCTGAGCTATTAATAGGATGGTCTCCGACGCTTGTGATTTCTACGCTATTAATGAAAACTTTCTCTCCCACGGTTGCTCCTTCTGGGATAAAGGTCAGTTTTCCTGGATCATCAACAGCAATATAGAGAGCATAAGTTTTTGGCAACGGGTTGTCGATAACGATCTTGAACCTAGTCTCAGAAAGCTGTTCCATCCCTGATACACGAATACCATTCCAATTGATTTGCCCCTCAGCATCGTCGATGGTAAAACTCACCCCGCTATCATTTTCTTCGTTAGAAATATACTCTCCAACTCGTTCATATATGACCTCTACCGGAAAGTCAGTAAATTCTATTCCGCGATTCTCATCTTGGTTGCAGCTTAAGAAACCCAAAGAGATTAACAGCAAAACGGTCAAAATCAGAATGTATTTATTGTGATTTTTCATTTTCCATAACTCCACCATACGATAGTAGCACTGAATAAATTATATTGATATGGAAATCAGCGCAGCTTTTTCATGTTTTCCGGATTGCAAAGGTTCTTTTTGCTGTTGGCGACTCGTCCGCAATTGAGGCAGACAAACTTTGGCTTCGATACGAGATCGATATATGCAGCAGGATTTTCCTTGAGGATCTTTTTTCCGACGAGTTTGCAAAGGCTCTTTCCCATTGTTCTATTTCCTATAAATACTATATTTATTGTAGTATTTTAACAATAAATCTTGTTTTTTTCAAGTTGACAGAGGGATTTTAAATTGACCCTGTTGTTTTAAGTATGGTATTTTGATTTGTAAATGATGGCAGGAGGAAATTTCAGCACTCGCCAGAGGTCTTCGTCTCGTACTAAAATCATATTCTTCTCCCTTTTGGCAATCTCGGCCCTGGTTCTCATCGGGCTCGGTTCAGCTCCCCCAGCCAAAGAGAATGACTATTTGATTAAAGAGACTGATTATCCGAAAAAACACATCGATTGGATCGTCACCTATACTGCCGGAGGCGGGTATGATACATATTCCCGAGCTATAGCCAAGATCCTCCCAAAATATCTCCCCAATAGAGTGAATATAGTGATTAAAAATATGTCGGGGGCCGGTGGTCGAAGAGGCTCCGCTGTTTTGTATCGCTCCAAGCCGGATGGGTATACGCTTGGCATGCTGAATCCCATCGGTTTGATGACCAGTGATATCGTGAAAAAATCTACGGAGTTTGATATCACTCAGTACACCTACATTGCCACGTGCGTCCGCGGTGTCGCCGGTATTTTTGTAAGGGCCAATTCCGAGTTCAATACGATTAAAGATATGCAAAGTGCTGAAAATGTTAAATTCGCAACAAGCGGGCGTGGTTCCGGAACCTGGCTGTGGGGAAAACTGATCAAGGGGATTTGGGGCGTGCGTGTTCATATGGTTTCCGGTTATTTGGGGACGACCGAATACATCACTGCCTTACTCAGAAAAGATGTGGATGCGTTTACGATCGGTTTCACGAGCCCACTGATCCCATACTTCAAATCCGGAGAGATCAAACCGCTTTTGATCTTTACAAGGGAATCATGGGACTTGGTGCCTGGATCCGCCACCCTAAAAGGGACTCCTTTTGGGGAGCTCGAGGATTTTAGTAATGACCGCGTTATCGCAGGGCCACCAGGCCTGCCGGATGAGATGGCTCTTTTACTAGAGAGATCACTACTGAATGCGCTTAATGATCCTGAACTCCAGGAATGGTCAAAGGCGACTAACAATCCCCTTTACATAAGGAATGCTGAAGAGACCGTGGTCAGCATAAAAAAGACACTGGAGCTTGTGGATAAGTATAAGGATTACTTTAAAGATTGATGATATTATAATCCTGACAAACACAAAATGTTTGAGGCGTTCACAGATGCACTCGGTTATTTAACCGATCCCATCACCATCACTTATATTGTATTGGGAAATATCACTGGGTTGATCTTTGGTGTACTACCCGGATTGGGAGGGGCGGCTGCGCTGGCGATCCTTCTTCCTCTGACTTACGGTATGGATCCCATGGTGGCCATGTTTTTTCTCGCGGCGATAATGGGAGCCGTGCCCTTTGGAGGATCTATCTCGGCGATTCTGCTGAATACACCGGGGACAGCCGTGAATGCCGCAACCTGCCTCGATGGTCATCCCATGGCTCAAAAGGGCGAGGCGAAAAAAGCTCTTGAGATCGCTGCAACAGCTTCGGGGTTGGGTGCATTGTTCGGTGTTTTT
>WTAW01000098.1 GCA_013139435.1 Candidatus Aminicenantota bacterium
GAGGCGGTGTTGCAGCGGCCGGAGATGTCAACCGAAGATCGATCACTTCCAGTCCATTTTCAATCACCTCTGATGTCCACGAAGCCTCAAAGCCCTTTAAATCGCCCTCTATCTTTATAAAATCCGAATTGAACTGGATAGGAATTGCGGCTTTTTCGACAGTTTGAATCACTTCTTGGACATTTGATTCTTCACAGTATGAACAAATAAGCACCAAAACTAAACATAGAAAAATGCTTTTTATTCTCATTTTTGCCTCTTTTAGTTTCGTTTTCCCCATTAAATGATTATTTTCTTCTGTGTGTCAATGGATTTTGTCCTGTTATAAGAATATGGGTTCAAGGAAACATCTCCTAATCCGTGATGGTATATATGCTCTCGATATGGCTTTCGCCCTGTGCTACAAGGGTGACATCATGTATTCATCAGGATATCGGTAAGATAATCTGGGCTTTACGAAGAGTAAATCAGTTGCCCGTCTATTCCCACTTTTATTTTTTTCACTTTAATCTGCGTGCCTGAAAGCTCTACAGCCTGGTCTATCATGTAGTCCAAACCAGAACAACAGGGTACGACCATTGTCGCTATGGTCAAGGAATAAATCGTATTGTTCTTGAGAATATCAGCCAGTTTCTGCACATAGTTGGACGTATCATCCAGCTTGGGACAAGCAATGATCAATTTTTTTCCTTTCAGAAGGTCTTGATGGAAACTGCCCAAAGAAAAAGCGGTACAATCTGCTGCAATCAGGAGATCGCTGTTGTTGAAATAGGGTGCAAAAGGCGAGACAAGGTGAAGTTGAATTGGCCACTGCGTCAATTCAGAGGATCCAGAGACTGTTTTCTGAGCTTGTGTTTCTTCATTCCTTTGGATCTCACGAGACATGCTTCCCGGACATCCTCCCATTCCAAATTGTGGGGCTTGAGGCTTATCATCGGATTCTGTGCTTGCCTCCGGGTGGTCATGGTCACATCCGATGCCATGCACATGTGCTGCTGCGTCTTTGCCTCTGGTTTTCAAGACATGCTCGTATGTGGCCTTGGGGTCATATTCTTCACTCTCTCTTTCGATAACCTCGAGAGCACCCGTGGGGCAGACGTCTAAACAAGCTCCAAGGCCATCACAGAATATCTCTTTTCCCAAGACTGCCTTGTTCTCATCATCCAATACTAATGCACCCTCAGCACAAGCTTCTGTACAAAGACCGCAGCCATCGCATAAATCCCGATCTATCTCTATGATCATTCTTTTCGCCATTTTATTCTCCTCAAATTGGAATTACATCCCAAGGATAATTCATTGTTGGTAGAGATTCCTTGACTTAGGTCAAAAATTGGATTTAAGACTATCAAACCTGTTAAACCATGAGGAGAAAGAACAGTATAAAAAAAACAATTAAACTTGTTGATAAAGGCTAAAAGGAGATATGAAAACAGGATTTTCAAAGTTATCTGTTGCAACCGTTATCATTTTATTCTATAAATATTATAGAATTAATAAATTCGAGGTACAGTATGATCGACTTAATAAACAGAATTCATCATGGAACGAAACATAGTGTGCTGTACGCAATCGTCTTTTTTTTGCTGACAGGCTCATGTCATTTCCTTTTCGCTCAGATCTCTCCGGAAATTCAGGCAAAGCGGGATTTTTGGGAGGATTTTCTTAAAACAGCAAAAATCGTAGACCAAAAACAGATGTCCGGAAGGGAAGCCGTAACCAGCCCTTGGAAACTGACTCTCGAAAAGGACGGGACCAGGCATTATGGCCTCTGGAAGAATCCCAAGGGCCGGCAAAAAGGCTACCTTGAAGGCTGGAAATGGGAAATCGCCGCCTACCGCCTGGATAAACTCCTCGATACCAACGCAGTTCCTCCGACCGTGGAAAGACGCTTCAGAGGAAACCGCGGTTCCCTTCAGCTTTGGATCGATGCTGAGATGAGCGCAAAAGACAAATTCGAAAAGAAAATTCCCGTCCCTTATGAAAAACTGGACCAGTGGAACAAGATGCTTTACATCAAATACACATTTGATAACCTTATCGCCAATGAGGATCGGCACTCAGGAAATATGCTCATTGATAGTGAATGGCGCTGTGTGGCCATCGACCACTCACGTTCCTTTCGTATATCCAAGAAATTTGTTGAAAAGCTCATCTACACTAAAAATCATAAGGCAGGTCCGATGGTCATGAAACAGATCCCACGCAGCTTGTACGACCAAATCGAAAAGCTGGATTTTCAAAATGTTCGAGAAGCCGTTGAAGAATATCTCAATGACAAAGAGATCAACGCCGTCCTCATCCGTCGAGATTTGATTCTCCAGGAGATCAACAGCAGGATTCAGATGCTTGGCGAAGATGCCGTGCTCTACTGACTTGATATCAAATCCCTTAATTCCTATCTTGGAGAAACGAAGAAAATGCAAAGTAGTTGATGACACTGAAACGCTAGAAGCCTCCAATGAAGAGCTTACTCGTCTATATACAGGTTTAATGTCCTGCTACAGAAAGTCCATTGTAAACAGCACATATGAATAGAGATAGGTGATAGTGTGGGCAAAATTTATGAATCATTCGGGTTAGAAAATATGGACGTAATCTGAGAAGCTTTAATAGATATCTCCCAGCTCTTTTTTCAGGCGCGATTTATCTTTGATGTGAATTGTATGCCCCTCCACGGTAATAAGGCCTTCCTCCTGGAGTTGCTTGAGATTGCGAGAGAGGGTTTCGCCGATCGTTCCCAATAGTTTTGCAAGCTCTGCCTTCTTCATCGGCAAAGTGACGACACAGGATGTGTCACTTCCACAGCTTGACACCAGGTACTGAATCAGTCTCTGACGGACTGTCCTCAACTC
>WTAW01000062.1 GCA_013139435.1 Candidatus Aminicenantota bacterium
CCCAGGGATTATTTATCTGCGAATCTCGAGCTATTGAAAAAGAATGCCCGATTAGCTGTCAAGTATGGTCTGGTTCCTGGCCTTCTTTGCTTTGAACCCCGGTCGGTTCCGGAATCATTTTTCGAGAAATATCCCACTCTCCGGGGCGCGCGAGTCGACCACCCGTTCCGTAGCTACAAACCACGATATAACCTATCTGTCGTTCACCCCGTTGTCAAACAGCACTACGCCGAACTCATGGAGAACTTGATGGAAGAGATCCCGGAGCTGGGATTTTTGACCATTTGGTCCAATGACAGTGGAGCCGGATTCGAACACACAAAGTCTCTTTATGTGGGAAGAAATGGTGGGGCCTTCCTTATCAGAGAATGGAACAATGATGAGAAAATAGCCGAAGCAGCGGCTTCGAACATCATCGATTTTTTTCAAGTCCTGCGCAATGCAGCATCTCGGACTAATCCACAGTTTAGGGTCATCACACGTCTGGAATCCTTTTATGGAGAACGGTCTTATCTATGGCCGGAGCTCAAGGACAGCATTGATGTGGAAGCCCATTCCCTTTTAACCAAAGGTTGGGAGTGCAATTACCATCATCCGATGTACAGTGATGTCAGCGTTCTGGGATCAGCCCTTCACAACACGCTGCACAGAGATGAAGAAGAACCCATGCAGGCACTCCATAAAAGAGGAAGTCACAGCCTCTTCTATCACAGCCTCTCATCCCATACCAACCACGAACCACTCTTGGGGATACCTTTTCCTTGGTTGACACATGAAAAGCTTTTTGCTTTGTATTCACGAGATGTTCTTGCGCTGTCCCATCTCGGAGGTTTGCAGCCGCCAGATAAAGTTCCCTATCCTGTGAATCAGGAAGTATTCCGGTATTTCCAGTTTGACCCAGGACTGGACATCGACCTGACCGTTTATCGAATCGCAGATGCCTACACAGGGGGGAAGGGAACTGAGGAACTCGTCCAGGGTTGGCGGTGTATGGATCAGGCTATAAGGAGTTTCGTTCCACTGTCCATTTATACGCATTATGGTGCTGTCTGGCAGAGGCTGCTAGTCCGTCCATTAGTTCCAGATATCGACCGGATACCAGAAACTCAGAGGGAATATTACGAAAAGCACATGTGTACGTCTCTCCATAATCCGAACAGGATTGACTTGGCTCAGGACGTCCTTTTTGAGTTGGTTTCAAAGGAGTATGCACAAAAGGCCTTCCAGAGGATCGATGCAAATGTCTGGGGTCCATTGGAGAAGGCCATTGGTCTCCTTCAGAAGAGGAAAACAGTTGCAGAGACCACTTCCGAAAAGCATGCCTTCCGTGTATTTGAAGATCAATGGTTTAGGGCCAAAGCTCTGTGCTGCCTCTTTGAGACCTTAAGGAATACGGCCGTGTGGATCTATGCTGTGCATGAATACATAGAGACTCCAGATGTTGCCATCAAAAAGGAGTGCCGGGTGCTTCTCAATGGGATGATGGAACGAGAAATAAACAACTGCAACAAACTTCTGGAGGTTTGGCGAGAGAGTCCCATAGAGTGGATCATCATCTCGGGAAGCGTTGAAACTCCGTTTATCTACGGGGAGAACTTCGGCGATCTACTCGAAAGAAAAATCGACTTGATGCAGAAACATAAAAGTGATGAACCCCGTATAGACCCTGAGTATATGTTCCGCCTTCCTTCTGTTGGATTGGAATAGTCTCTATTCACTGCAGAATTGAGTTCAGGCCGATTAGAAAAAGATTTGTTTTGACATCAGTTCAGACCTGTGATATAAAAATTCCTCGAAAAATGTTGAGAAAGGTCCTGGGAGTAATTACGATTAATCTGGAAGTATATGCTCCCCAAGATGTTTGTTTGATTTGTTTTATGTTGTAGAATTCCAATGATTTGTCCGTATGACCCTCCAAGTGACTTTTTTCTCGGGACATCCAGGCTTGTTCTTCAGAACTCTCAAAGGGAAATCCATCCTATTCAGGGGACTTGGTCTAGCTTGGGTTTGGCATTGAATTTTTTTTAAGGAGGCTGAGTTTTGCCAACAGGAACTGTAAAGTGGTTTAATGAGAAAAAGGGTTTTGGTTTTATCGAACAAGAGGAGGGGAAAGATATCTTCGTGCATTTTTCCTCGATCACTATGCCAGGATTTAAGACTTTGACTGCAGGTGACCAAGTCAGCTATGATATCGAAGAGGGCGATCGAGGGCCAGTCGCTAAGAACGTACAAAAAGCCTAGTTCAAAGATTTATCCATTTTCAAAATCTGGCCGTTTTTTCCGATGAATTGGGTCGTGTATTTCATGTAGTCTTCTTGCTGGATTTCCACGGTGTAACCCTGATCCATCCCGTTCCCGGATTTGATCTTTTAGTGCTGAACTCGTCTCTATAGTCATGGGCGTCGTCGGTGGTGATTAGCTTCAGGGACCAGAGGTCGGGACTGGGACCTGCCGTTTGACATTGACTGCTAATGGAAAGACATATACCCACTATCTCACTATTCGGAAGGACCCACTGCTAAAAAAATGAAGATTCTCAATACATCCAATTATTGGCTAGCCAGCCGGTTTATTGCGGATTCTGACAATACCGACAATAAGCTGGTTCGTGTGAGGTATGGCCTTCTGGCAGGTTGGATATCCATTATTGCAACTTTGTTGCTCTTCGTGGTCAAAATGACTCTGGGTGTGGTGTCTGGTTCTGTGTCGATCATAGGCAATGCCTTTCATCTGCTCTCTCATTTGGCCAATTCTGTCATCCTGGTCGTGACCTTTTGGGCGACAGCACGTCCTGCTACAGCAAAGAATCCCTTTGGTCATGGCCGCATGGAACACCTAGCCCCGCTCATCATGTCGATATTCCTTTTTGTTTCGGGAATACAGCTAGCGGAACGCTCCTTCCATCAAGCCCTCGACCCCCATGATCTCCACCTCTGGAAAGCACTGCCTTGGATCCTGTTCGCTTCCATAGTGGTGAAGCAGTGGCTCAGCCAATTTGTTACCTACCTAGGGAACAGAATCCATTCGCATGTTATTTTGGTCAACGCTTTTCACCACAGAATCGAGGCTGTGATGAGCCTGACCGTCATTGGGGGATTGGTGGCTAGTCATAACTTCCATCATCCGGAGATCGATGGATACATCGGGATATTGGTCTCCTTGTGGCTGCTCTATTTGGGATTCACCCATGCTAAGGAAGCTATCGTTCCTTTATTAGGCCAGGCTCCGAGCAGAGATATGGTCAGGAAAATCAGGGAGACAGCAAAATCTGTTGACGGTGTTGAGAATGTCCATGAGATCATCGTGCATGATTATGGATCCCTGTACATGATTACCTTGCATGCAGAGATCCCGGCAAAGTTCAGTCCGGCAGAGATGCATGAGATCGCGGAAAAATGTGAGAGAATGCTGAGGAAGCACTTCGGTGGCGAGGTGGTCTGCCACACGGATCCCCTCCTGGAGAATACGCCCGAGATCCAGGCGATCGAAGATCGATTCCAAATAATTGTGAAGGACCTTCCTAAGATCATCGGATATCATGATTTCCGAGTGATCGCTGAGTCCTCAGAAAAATTCATCATCGCTGCAGATATTGATGTGGCCGAGGATGTGCCTGAAACCAATTTTAAGTTGATCCGGCAAGAATTGGCTGAAAGAATTATTAAAGAGATCCCAAATATAGCATACTCTGTCTTATACGTCACACCCAAGTATGCTTATTGAAATATAAAGGCGTCTTGCATTAGAGCCGCTTGATGAATCGGAGGTTCTTGACACGGCCCGCATCTAGGAGAAAACCCGTGATCTCTTTCTCCTCATTGCGCACAAAATGGACTCTCAGGCTTCCGATCTGGAAAAAATCCATATACAACGGTTTGAAATGCACCTGTGATGCTTTTTTGTGGACAAAACGTAGCTTGTCATCCTCAAGCTTGATCTCGAATGTTACTTGAAGTTCTTCACTGTAGAATCGACCCTGGTATTCGGACAGCTGTGTATTGTTTGGAACCTCCACTTTAGACGATGTGTAGGTTCGAGGTCTTTTGCTTACTTCATGGACATGGAGCAACAGCGGTTTTTCGGATTCTCGCTTTTCGAATCGGAGAGTGATCTTTCGAGGAGTATTCTGAACGATAAACTCAGATTCGTTGAGAGGAGCTAGAGGATAATCCTTGTTTTGGAATGTGATGGAGAGCCCATCCTTTTTGAGAGAGACTCTGATTTTTTCACCGGATTCAAAACGGATGTAAAAGCCTGTTTTGTTTTCCAAAATTTCTCTCGTGAGTTTGACAATCTGGATTGTTGAAGGTTTTTCCTTTTCCTCCTTGAAATAGTCAGAGAGATAGATCTCCGCCACGCGATAGGAAAGGGGTGAAGGATTGAAAGCGCTCAAATTGGAGAGACAAATAACAGAAAATTTGTGTTCGGGGAAACGAAAAAGCGCTGATTTATATCCCCCCAATGCCCCTCCATGGCTGACGGTCTTCAGCCCTTTGTAGTGCTTGATATTCAGAGCGAATGCGTACTCGAGCTTTATCCCATTGTTCAGTATTCCTACAGTGTGCATAAGATCAAAGACCTCTTTTCCGCCCACCTCATGATGATAAAAGTTTTGGTCCCAAAGATAGAGGTCTTCCACAGATGTGAACAATCCCCCCGATCCCACACAGTCGAAAGTGGAGATAAAATTTGTGAATTTTCTTTCTCCTTCTGAAAAATAACCTGCGGCTCTGTTTTCGATGAGTTCTGTGTAGTTGTCGTGAAAACGGGAGTTTTTCATTCCCAGGGGCTTGAAGATCTTTTCTTCCGCATACTGCCGGAGTGTCTTGCCGCTGGCCCTTTGGATGATGACAGCCAGGAGAAAATAACCCGAATTGCTGTAAAGGTATTCGTCCCCTGGATGAAAGTTTAGTTCTTTCTGGCGCACGATAAGGTCTAGTGCATCCTCTTCATGGTAGTAGCCAAAAGGAATCCCTGCGATATCTTCCAGGGTGAGATAGTCTCGGATCCCGCTTGTATGGTGAATAAGGTGTCGGATGGTGATCGGTGTCCCATAGTCCGGCAGTTCTGGAATGTATTCCCGAACATTGTCATCCAAAGAAAGCTTTTCTTCTTGGGCCAATAGTGCCACACACATTGTGACAAACTGTTTAGAGACAGATCCGATATAGAATACGGATTGGGGAGTGATCGGGACGTTATTCTCCAGATTGGCCATCCCGTATCCGCGTTTGTAGATAACCTCTCCGTCTTTGATGATCGCTAGAGCACATCCCGGAGTATCGGGATTGTTCCAACGCGAAAAGATCTTGTCGACCTTGCCTTCTTTTTCATCGGCAAATGTTGTACAAACGGTAAGCAGGACAAGAATAACGAGTATAAATTGTGAGTGTTTTTTTAGTCGCATTTTAGGACGGCCTCCTCTGATGGCTAAAGAGAAAAAGTATAAGTGTCTTCCTTTTGGAAGTCTACTTTTTTTATCCTAGAAGCATCCCTAAAAGCGTGATGGCATGAATTCACCAATCGGGGCACTCGGGACATCATTCATCACGGTTTTAGGGATACTTCCACCCAAGAAAAGATTGACTCCATATAGAATTTGGATATTCTAGATATTGAGATTGTGGAAGGAGGAAAAAATGTTCCTAAAAAATAGTCTTTGCCTGATTGTCTGCGGGATATGTATTTTGGGTCTATCAAACTGTGGAGACAGCAAGTATGCGGATGCCAAAAGAGTAACGATCA
>WTAW01000151.1 GCA_013139435.1 Candidatus Aminicenantota bacterium
CTGCGGAATGAGGTAAACTCTGCGCCGTTCAGCTGGCTTTCTGTGACCGTGTGGTAAGGATCGTTGAGGTAACAAGCTCCGCCCGAAGCCAGGGAAAACAAGTTATTGCCGGGATACTTCATCTCCAATCCGATGACTTCACCCCGCTCATCGTAGGCCAGGCCGTTGATGATCACGAAACCCCCGCCAGTTTGAGCGCCAGCCATAAAACTCTCGGCACAATAATCGAGGCATGTCCCGTTGATGATTGCCCTGACCCGGCCTACGGCGTTGACCAAGGGGCGGCCTGCCGCGGATCCCATGACGAATGTTTCTCCGCCTTTAGCTCCGTAAAGGAACGTCTGGCCTACATTTCCGAAGATCACGATGCGACCTGATTTGAGGATCTGGCCCACCTGATCCTGCGCATCGCCATGAACATAGAGTTGGGCACCGTCCATGCCGCTCCCCAAATAATCACCGCTCGAGCCATATACATCGATGCGGACATTTTCGGTGTTTGGGCCGAGCCCGCACCCGATGAACCGGTCACCCCGGCATCGGTAAACGATAAAATTCCTCCACCCTTTGGCGTGGGTTTCGACGATCACTCTGGATACGGCTTCAGGACCGTCATTAGGAAACTTTTCGGCATCGATCACGATTGTATCGGAAAATTTATTGGGTTTGGGGTAGGTTTTCTCCCAAACGATGCTCGTGTCCAATCTGATCATTCGATTTTCGTCCGTTTTTCCGGGTGAAGGAACAGAGTCCAAGATCGTGTGAATGGAGTGCTCTATGGCGGCAAGCTGGAAAGCCCGCTCTCCCTCTCCTGGATCCCATCGTCTGTCATGGAGCAATGTGAGCTTGCGGAGGGCCTCTATCTTGCCCTCATCTTTCACCAGTTTTTTTGCTTTATTCTGGAAGTCCTCATATCGATTATCCTGAAGGTCCTTCATCAGTTCTGATAACAGTCCTAGAAACGGATCCTGGGGGGTCGCCATTGATTCATCGCGAATCCCATTCTCCAAATCCTCTGGGCCCTGCTTCTGGGCGGGTGAAGAGAGAGTGGACTGCTTCTTGCCTTTATTGTCCATCCGACAGTTGATGTCGATGGGCGGAGTGCGAATCTCCTTTCGGCTTCGCGGATGGCTGTTTCCACTGATCTGATTGCCAAACTTATCGCGGACATCAAGTATGGCTTTACCGTTTTTATTTTTCAGCGTGTAGATAAAAGCGCCGCCATCCGTACAACTCCCCCCACGGGCCGCCCAGTATTTGTCTGCCATCGGGGGTATGGAAGAATCTTCGGAGGCGATCTCCTCAAAAAAAGCGTCGAGAGCTTGTTTTTCACTGGCGATGGCGCCGTAGCTTTTGTCGCCCTCGCGTAAGCAGAAGACTTGCGGCCTGAGCATGGACACATCTGTGATCCCGATCAACTGGGGTGCACCCGTTCCGGGCTCAGCACGGGCCACGATAAAAAACCAGGGACCGTCGGGTGAGCCGTGAAGATGGGCAGACTGGATGGCCCGGAATATCCGCTGCCGTTGCTTTGTGAGGCGTTCAAAGTCACCCTCGGGTGTAGGCGCCAGGGCTTCGATCACGAACTCGAGAGGATACGCGAGCACCCGTGAGTACAGGTCGAACAACAGGACAGAAACCTCTGTATCCGTGATAAACTGTGGCACGATCCCCCACTGGCGCAGATACTCACACACAGAATGGTAATTGGCGAAATCCCCATTGTGGACAAGTGCTTCATGCAAGCCAATAAAAGGATGCGCTCCCCCCGGGTGCCAGACACGACCCCTGGTCGGGTACCGCTGGTGCCCGATCCAGAGAAAGGCCTGAGTTTCTTCCAGGCGATAATATCGGGCGATCTCCTCTGCATAACCGACACCTTTCAAGATCAAAAGATCCCGGCCATGGGACAGAACAAAAGCCCGGGGATCTTTGCGGTTTTCATAATATTTAGCATTCAGATGAAAACTGTTCTGAAAAACAAACTCGTCCTCGACGGCTGTGCTCTCCGCATCTTGTCCCTCTCCGATCTTGTTCTCTTCGGCGAAAGATTCCAGCCTCTCAGGTTTGACGCGCACAAAATAGCGCCAAACAAGAGGCGGCTTGACCTCCAGTCCGGTTTCGCGATAGTCATCCAGACTCGCCTGTCTTTCGGCATGGGAAACATCAAAGACCGATTCCACAAATTCTTTTTCGATCGGACCCCTCACATCTTCATCAAGGTATGAAATATGCAAAGCATAAAACTCTTTATAATCATCAAATAATCCGACGGCTGCCACACCACCGCCCTTACCGTTTCCCCGATTTCGCATCTGTTCACAGGGGCGGATGATGCAATTGCCTTTCAACTTTTCACTGCTTATAATGCCGATGACACCGCATCCTCCCTCCAGAGAGCGTTTTTTATGGATATTTCTTCCTTTGACCAGATCCAGGCGGGATCGGACGATCGCATCTGCGATTATTGCCGTATTATCTTTAGTGACCATATCTATCTCACTTTTCCTGCCGTGTTCTTATCCACTTTTTTGTCACGTCTTATTCATATTTTCTGTGGTTTTTCGTTCATATGTCTCGAGATCCGGTAGAAAACTCAGGAGGTCCCAGCGTCCCCGAAGCTGACGGATGTTGTTTATACCCAGATTGCGCAGACGCTGTTCCATATAAATAGCCCAACTCTTATAAAGGTTGCAGATCCTGTCTTTTACCCAATCCGCGGTCATTTGCGGCGCTAAATCCGGATCTGTGGTGGCGATGCCGAT
>WTAW01000200.1 GCA_013139435.1 Candidatus Aminicenantota bacterium
TGGTCGCTTTTGTGTTTGATTTTCTCACGCTCAGTCCCTTCCTTATCCTTTCCATGCTCATAGTAGGGCTGGGGGCCACATCTGTATCTAACCTGACATTACTAATGATCGCTTTTGTTTTTTTACTTCTCATATGTCTTATCTTTTTTCGAATCATCCCCCTTTCGATGATATTTCTGAAAGCCTACACATATCTTTTAAAATCCCTGGGATTTGGAACAAAAAAATGGGCTGAGTCATCCGTACACAAGATCCGCCTTACAATCGACGGGCTGGAGCACATAAAGAACAGAAAGATCCAATGGCCGCTGTTTCTTCTCTCGTTACTCATACGATTGGCAAAATACGGTTCTCTTTATTTCTTGCTTCTTTCACTCCTTCATAACCACGGTTTTTCTCTTGCAAATCTGAGTTTCTGGAAAACCATCTTGGGAATCACTGGCGCAGAATTGACCGGGGCTCTTCCTATTAAGGGCATCGCTGGATTCGGGACGTGGGAATCAGGCTGGGCACTGACCTTTCAGTTGATGGACTTCGAGCAAAGAATCGCCATCCTCTCGGGCATCGGAGTCCACCTGATAAGCAACCTCTTCGAATATTCACTTGGCATTCTCAGTATCCTTTTTCTCACCTTGCCATTCCTAAATCGTAAAAAGTAAAAAAGAAATTCGCCAAAAGGTTTCTTTGGTTGCTGATCATTCACAGTTTTTATTTCACATTTTACGTTTCAGGAAAGTTGTTTTGAGTTATAATGAATTTGCGATTCCCATTTTCATTATTCACATCGCCTCGATCATCAGGGATAAAGATTTTGGGCCAAAGGCCGGACCGTGGAGAATCCGAATTGAAACACTTGGTTTATGAGGATCATTTTCATCTCTCAGACTCAGACCTTCAAAAAATCCTGCATGTCGCGCTCTCCCGAGGTGGAGATTTCGCAGAGATCTACCTCGAGCACAAATTGTTCAGCCTCATAAACATGGAAGAGGACATCATTAAAGAGACCTCAGAGAGCATCATCCTGGGTTTGGGGATCCGCGTGAACTCCGGTGAAAAAACAGGCTATGCATATACCAACGACATCTCCATCGAAAAGATCAAGAACGCCGCTCTCACTGCTGCTTCTATTTCATCGGAGATCTCGGCGCAAAATCCCACCTCCTTTTATTCCACTCCTCTCCCTCATAATTTTTACCCGGTGCTCGATCCCGCCCATTTGGCATCCTTGGGGGACAAGATTTCCCTTGTTCGCCAAACCTATGACGCCGCTCAGAAATTCGACCCCAAAATCAAAAAAGTGAAAGCCTCGCTCGTCGATCAGATCCAGCATGTCCGGATCGTCAACTCAGAGGGACTGTCCATAGCCGATAGAAGACCGCTCGTTAAATTGGTCTGTCTTGCTGTGGCCGAACACTCGGGGAAACGAGAAGCCGGTTATTGCGGGGGGGGCGGCAGAGTCGGATTGGAGTACTTTAAACACGTGCTCACCCCCAAAGGAATCGGTCAAGAAGCGGCCAAAGAAT
Organism: Candidatus Aminicenantota bacterium; assembly: GCA_013139435.1. GTDB lineage: Bacteria > Acidobacteriota > Aminicenantia > Aminicenantales > Aminicenantaceae > WTAW01. The sequence goes on from WTAW01000200.1 coordinate 1,524, forward strand.
CTTTGCATCTGCTGGAGGCCACAAGCCCCCCTGCTGGCGAGATGCCTGTTGTCCTCGCTCCTGGCCACAGCGGTGTTCTGATCCACGAAGCAGTGGGGCACCTGCTCGAGGCAGATTTTATCAGAAAAAAAACATCCATTTTCTGGGATAAGATGGGCAGTCAGGTGGGCCTGCCGACCTTGACGATCTATGATGATCCCACTCTACCCAACTTTCGAGGCTCATATAACATAGACGACGAAGGAACGATCCCCAAAAAGACTCCTCTCATCGTAAAGGGAAAACTCGTCGGTCTTCTCCAGGATAGGCTTTCCTCTAGAATTATGGGTTTACCCGAGACAGGACACGGCCGCAGACAGGACTTCACCTGTATTCCCATCCCGAGGATGAGCAACACGTACATCGACAAGGGAGAGTATGATCCAGAGGAGATCATTAAATCTGTGGACAAAGGCTTTTACGCCCAGAAATACCAGGGAGGACAAGTGGAGGACTCGGGAAAATTCACTTTCTCAGTGAGTTCGGGATTCCTCATAGAGAATGGACGTCTGACCTCTCCTGTAAAGCAGGCAACTCTTATAGGGACAAACATCGATATCCTCAACAAAATCGAAAAAATCGGTACTGACCTCCAATTCGGGTTTCAAACCGGAACCTGTGGAAAGGAGGGGCAGGCTGTGCCTGTAACGGATGGGTGTCCCACACTCAAAATCTCACGAATGACGGTAGGCGGACAATCATGACCAAGGCAAACTCGGGTTCTCCGTTGAAGGCACTCGCTGAAAACCTGGTGATGTTCGGGAGATCGTATGGTGCCGATGAGATCGAAGTCACTATCCTGGAAGGCACTGAATTCTCGGTCGATGTACGCTTGGGTGATATCGAGAATCTTTGCGAAGCAGGGTCTCGAGGCCTAAGTCTCCGGGTCATCAAGGACCAGAAAACAGCATATGCCTCCTCTTCTGACCTCGACAAGGTTCAGCTCGATAATCTTGTCGCAAATGCCATCAGACGCGCCGAGCTGGCCAGCAGGGATGAATGTGCCGGGCTTCCCCAGCTCGAGGGAAATCAGATTGAAACCTCAGCCCTTCTGCTGTATGATCCTGAGATTCCTGTCTTGGACCCTAAAAAAAAGATCGAATTGGCATTGGAGACGGAGAGGATCGGCCTGTCCGACAAGAGGATCACAAATTCCCACGGAGCAAGTTTTGATACACGAGTCATTCGAACGACTCTTGTCAATTCCTCTGGTTTTTCCCTGGAATATGAGGAGACATTCTGTTCTCTCGGTCTCGGGCTTCAAGCTGGGGAAACGGATAACAAAGTGGAAGGATCTTGGGCCTCCACCCAAAGGACCTTTAAAGATCTTGAAACACCCGAAAAGATTGCGTCAACATGCAGAGAAAGGACTGTTCGTCAACTTCACCCGCGCAAGATCCAGACACAGGTCGTTCCGGTTGTGTTTGAGCCTCCAATGACGTCCTGGCTTTTAGGCTTCCTTTTTGCTTGTGTCTCTGGAAACGCCATCTACCAGAAAACCTCTTTCCTGACCGATAGACTGGGTGATAAAATTGCTGGCGACGCAATTTTCGTTTCGGATGATGGCTTGAAACCAGGCTTGCTGGGGACAACTCCGTTCGACTCGGAGGGAGTCCCCTCACAAAGAACGCAGATCATTGAAAGGGGAATTCTTAAAAATTATCTCTGTAATACCTATGCCGCCAGGAAGCTCAATCTCAAGTCCACCGGGAATGCAGATGGTGGTGGAATCGGGCCAAACAATTTTTATCTCCATGCCGGGACTCTTCCCCCTCAAAAGATCATCTCGACACTGGATGAGGGGCTTATCCTTATCCGAACCATTGGACACGGCCTCAATCCAATAAACGGGGATATATCCCGTGGAGCATTCGGTTTGTGGGTGGAAAAGGGGGAGATCGTCTATCCGGTCTCAGAGATCACGATCTCAGGAAACTTGGGAAGCATCCTGAACTCCATCGAAAAGATCGGAAACGACCTTGAATTCAGGAGTCCTATCGCCGGGCCGACGATCAAGATCAGTGAACTCACGATCGCTGGGGCCTAACGGAGTTTCCTTTACTCCTTACTTCGCTCGAAAAACATTACGATGAATAACATCTTTGAGTGCTCTTTTGGGAACATGGAACCGCCCCTGCTCATCCTTCCAGTACTTGACTGAGTCGACCAATTCCTCGACCACAGGCTCTTCGGCCGGATAACCCAGAGCCAGGACTGAATCAATCCGATAGTTGTCAGGCACGGATAATATCTGTCTCAACCTGGCCCGATCGATGGAGAGAAGCCAACAACTCCCTATTCCCTCCTCCCAGGCAGTCAGGATCATGTTCTCCATGGCGGCCCCCACGTCCCATTCGTAACCTTGAGGGCGGATCTCTTTATTGATTAGAAAGATCACATAGGCTATGGGTTCTTGCCCGGAACACGGATTTCCTTCCGGGGCTATGTAGGCAGCCCACTTCAAACAGGGAAAAATCTGCTGTGTGATCGCCGCATCATCGATCACAATAAACTCCAAAGGCTGGAGATTCGCCCCTGATGGTGCCAACCGTCCCGCGTTGACTAGTTTTTCTAGGATCTCTTTGGAGATAGGTCGAGGTTTAAACTGACGAATTGTCCTTCTCGATATGATCTTTTCATAGACGCTCATTTCTTCCTCCCCAAAATTCATAAAAGCGGCTGGTGTTCCCTTTCATCCGAGCCACGCAAACAGAAAAAGACAAAATTATTACGGTGAATATAGCACAACCTTTTCAGAAAAAACAAGAGATGAAAATTCGAAAGATTGAAGCTGAAGTTTAACGACTGTTGATATTTTATTATTTCCCATTTTGCACTTAGAAATCTATAATGAAGAAAATCATCAAATGATTTTAGGAGATCGACATGAAAAACAAAGATAAGCTGGATGCGATATTCCATCCCAAAACCCTCGCAGTCATCGGCGCTTCCCGAAGCCCGGGAAGCGTGGGTTATTCTCTGCTAGCCAACATCATCGACAGCCGTTTCCAGGGTATTGTTTACCCTGTCAATCCAAACGCTAAGGGGATCCTCGGAATCAAGTCCTATCCGAATGTCGACGCGATCCCTGATAGTGTAGACCTGGCCGTCGTCATTGTCCCCGCCCATCTTGTTCCATGTATACTCGAAGAATGCGGCCAAAAAAATATAAAGGGTGCGATTGTCATATCTGCCGGATTTAAGGAGATCGGTGGAGAAGGGATCGAACTCGAGAAAAAAGTCAGAGACATCATCGCAAATTACAACATAGCCCTGGTCGGCCCAAACTGTCTGGGTGTGATCAGCGCGGATCCTTTCACCTCATTGAACGCCACCTTTGGCACTCAGATGCCTTTGGAGGGAAATATCGCATTTATGTCCCAGAGTGGGGCCCTTTGCGTGGCAGTCCTGGATTACGCTATAGAATCGAATGTCGGCTTTTCCAAATTTATCAGCATGGGAAACAAGGCAGGCCTCAATGAGAACGAATTGCTTCTCTATCTCAAAGATGATCCCAAAACCGATGTCATCCTGATGTATCTTGAAGACCTAGTGGATGGCCGAGAGTTCATGTCTATTGCCAGAGAAATCACCACACATCCCAAAAATCCCAAGCCGATCATCGCGCTCAAAGCAGGTCGGACTCTATTGGGCGCAAAAGCGGCATCATCACACACAGGTTCACTTGCTGGTTCGGACAAGGTCTACAACGCCATCTTTGACCAGTGCGGTGTCCTCAGGGGAGACACTTTGGAAGAGATATTCGATTATGTCAAGGCTTTCTCCAGTCAACCCCTGCCTCCGGGCGAAAATGTCGCGATCATCACCAACTCTGGAGGGCCTGGAATACTGGCAACAGATGCCTGTATCCGGCATGGATTGAAAATCGCCTCATTTGCGCAAAGCACAAAAAAAACCCTAAAAAAAATCCTCCCTTCAATCGCCAGTTTGAATAATCCCATAGACTTAATCGCTGAGGCACAGCACAAACAGTACGAAGCTACACTCAATGAGATTCTAGCTCAGAAGGATATTCATTCCGCCATGGTCATCCTCACCCCGACCGCTTTTACAGACGTGGAAAAAATTTCCTGGGCCATCGTCAAGGCGACTAAGTCACACAAAAAACCTATGGTCTGTTGTTATCTGGGCGTTTATGACGTCTCCAAAGGTATTGATATTCTCGAGCAGAATGGAATTCCTGCCTACAGATTTCCGGAATCAGCGGCAAAAGTGCTCTCCGTGATGACGAATTTCACTCGATGGCTCGCACGACCGAAAACTGGGATCAAAACATACGAAGTCAAAAAGACAAAGGCGAAAAAGACCATTCAGTCTGTCCAGGATCAGGGACGCGCTTTCCTGTTGGAACACGAAGCATACGATGTCTTGAAAGCTTATGGATTCCCCGTGATTCGATCGGAGATAGCGACAAATGCGCGTAAGGTCGAAGAGGCCGCGCAAAAACTCGGTTTTCCTGTTGTGCTGAAAATTGTCTCTCCCGATATCCTGCACAAATTCGACTTTGGCGGCGTTTTACTCAACATCAAAAATAAAAAGGAGGTCAGAACCGCATATAAAACGATCATTCAAAATGTCAGGAAAAGGAAGCCGGATGCTAAGATTACAGGAGTCATTGTGGAGAGAATGGTCCCCCCAGGTAAAGAGGTCATCCTCGGGATGAACAGAGATCCACAATTCGGGCCCATCCTCATGTTCGGATTGGGCGGCACATACGTTGAGGCTTTAGAGGACGTGACCTTTCGATTGGCTCCCATCAGGGAACTCACGGCATCCATCATGATCAAAAAAACCAAAACGCATAAAATACTGGATGGATTCCGCGGTGAACCAGTCTATGACCTCCAGGCCATCGAAGAGTGCCTCAAACGGCTCTCACAACTCGTGATAGATTTCGAGGAAATTAAAGAGCTCGACATCAATCCGCTCATCGTGTACGAAAAGGGCAAAGGTTGCTGCATTGTCGATGCACGGATCATTCTCTCTTAATATCAAGGCGAGATCCGATCCGTTCTTGTCCTTAATATGCCTCTACGTACATCTTAATTTCAATATCACGAAGCTGGAGGAACTCCAGCATTAAGGAAGCATGAAAATGGGATTGACTTTATCTCTAGCGTATTTATAATAAACTAATTAAAACATGTAGTATTTAGCTTGGATTATTCAAGAGTCGCGTTTGGTACAGATAAAAGCACAGCGTATGGAGCTGGGGCACGTCACACCATGTATGGATAATCCGGGTTTTCGGAGAGAGAATGGGTCTATTCAAGAAAAAAAAGAAACCAAAAGTTTGTGTCATTGGCCTGGATGGCGTGCCATATTCCATGATCCGGGACCTTGCCCAGAAGGGAATTATGCCCAATGTGGACAAGCTGATCCACTCCGGTCATCTCCACAAAATGAAGGCCAGCCTTCCTGAGATCTCTTCTGTCAGCTGGACGAATTTTATGACAGGAACAAATCCAGGATCTCACGGCATCTTTGGTTTTACAGACCTAAAAGAGAATTCGTACGAGCTGCGTTTTCCAAACTTTCTTGATGTTAAAACCGAAACATTCTGGGACAGGCTCGGTGAACAGAAAAAGATGTCTGTTGTTATCAATCAGCCTTCCACATACCCGGCCCGGAAAATCAACGGAATTCTTATTTCTGGCTTTGTGGCCATTGAAATGGCCAAAGCTGTCTCTCCCCTTGCCCTCAAAGACCCTCTCGAAAAATTGGGATATCAGATCGACATCGATACGTTCAAAGCTAGAGAAGATCATGAATTCCTTTGGAAGGACCTTGCCCGGACTCTTGAAGGCCGGCACAAAGCCTTTGATTCATTCTGGGAAACAGACTGGGACTACTTTGAGATCGTGATAACAGGAACAGACAGACTGCAGCATTTCCTATGGTCTGCGTACGAAGATGAAAACCACAAATACCACAAAAACTTTCTCGATTATTACAGGCAATTGGACACATTCATCGAAAAGATCGTGGACGCATTTGCCACGCAAACAGATGGAGATGACGGGCTGTATCTCCTTTCTGACCACGGTTTCGCTGAGATAAAGCAAGAAGTCTATTTGAATGTATGGCTCGAGCGAGAGGGATATCTCAGATTTGAAACGTCTTCACCCAAAGACCTCACAGAGATCAGTGCCACCTCCCGTGCGTTTACAATGGATCCCAATCGTATTTATCTCAACCTTAAGGATAAATATCCCAAAGGATCCGTCGATCCATCAGAAAAACAGGATCTCAAAAAAGAACTCGCAGAGAAACTGAAAAGTTTGGAATACTCAGGACAAAAAGTGGTTAGAGATGTTTTTGATACGGTCGAGATATACTCTGGACCTCATGTCGCTTCCGGGCCTGATTTGATCGTCCTCTCCGAATATGGATTCGACATGAAAGGTTCCGTCAAGAAAAAAGAGATCTTCGGACGCTCAAACTTACAAGGGATGCACACATGGGATGATGCCTTCTTTTGGGCCAACAGCGAAAAAGGAGAGGACCTGTCCATATCTGATCTATCTGGCATCATAATGGAGAACTTCTCATGAGGACAAAGCAAAAATTGGCTTTCCTCATCCTAGGTGTTTGTGTTTTTGCGCTCCCCTTGGCGGCCTATATAGGCCCTGGAGCGGGTTTCGCCTTTCTTTCATCTTTCCTCGTTCTGTTTTTAACGTTTTTCCTTGCTGTTTTCTCCTTTCTTTCCTGGCCATTTCGTCTTCTAATGCGTCTCATTAGAGGACAAAAGGCATACAAAAAGAGTCTCATCAATCAACTGGTGATCGTGGGATTAGACGGCATGGAGCCAACCCTTGTTGAAAAGTACATGGGAGAGGGAAAGCTTCCGAACCTCAGAAAACTTAAAAAAGAGGGGACATACGCCCGATTAAAAACAACAACACCAGCCATTTCCCCAGTGGCTTGGTCCTCGTTCATGACCGGAAGCCATCCCGGGAAACACAACATTTTTGACTTCCTCAGCCGGGATCCCAAAACCTATCTTCCGGATCTATCTTCTGCCCGCATCGGAAATCCTAAGAGATTTCTTCCGCTCGGAAAATATAAGATCCCCCTCTCAAAACCCGAAATCAAAGGAATGCGTAAAAGCATCCCCTTCTGGAAAATACTGGGCGACAGCGGGATCTTCTGCTCTATTTTGAGAATCCCGATCACGTTTCCCCCAGAAAAATTTAGAGGCCATCTCCTCTCGGGAATGTGTGCACCAGACCTCAAAGGGAGCCAAGGAACTTTCTCTTTCTACACATCAGAAACAGAGAGAATCGAAAAGCACGAAGGCGGCATGATGATACCCCTCACTCTCAATGGAAATACGGTCGAAACCTATATCTCAGGCCCTGAGAATACCCTCCTCAAAAAAGAAGAAGAGATGCGTCTTCCGATGACCATCCATTGCGATAAAGACAAAGACGAAGTGCGTATCGAAGTGTCCGGTCAAACAATACACCTCAAAGTCAAAGCCTTTTCGGATTGGGTGAAAATTGCCTTTCGGCCAGGACTGGGAATAAAAGTGAGGGCTATCTGCCGGTTTTATGTTTCAGAAATCTCTCCGCATTTCAAGATGTATCTCACTCCGCTCAATATCGACCCGGAAAAGCCGGCGCTTCCTATTTCACACCCATTCATCTACTCCGTTTATCTATCCAAGCTCCTCGGCGATTACACAACGTTGGGAGAAGCCGATGATACGTGGGCTCTGAACGAGGGCATCTTGAGTGAGGATTCCTTCATCAAACTGGCTTATGACAACCATAAGGAATCCGAGGACATGCTCTTTAACGCTATGGCCAAGACAAAAAAGGGCGTGGTGGCCTGCTGGTTTCAAACCACAGACAGCATTCAGCACATGTTCTTCCGCTATCTGGACAAAAAGCATCCTGCTCTAAAACACGGGCAGAGAGAAAAAAGCGCCAGAGTCATCGAAGACCTGTATAAAGATATGGACGACCTCGTGGGAAGAGTGCGGGAAAAGCTGAACAAAAACAGCATGCTCATCGTCATGTCCGACCATGGATTCAAATCCTTCCGCCGAGGCGTGAACATCAACTCATGGCTCTATAAGAACGGCTATCTGCACCTCAAAGACGGCAAACAAACAAGTGAGGAGTGGTTCAAGGATGTCGACTGGAACCGCACAAAAGCTTACGGACTTGGACTGGGAGGCATATACCTCAACCAGAAAGGGAGAGAAGCTCAGGGCATCGTCGATCCCGGTGAAGAGACGAAAACATTGAAGGAAGAGTTGATGGAGGAGCTCAACGGCCTCAGGGACGGCGAGACGGGAGAGGTGGCCATCAATAAAATCTATGACAGAGACAAGATCCCCCCCGGTCCTTACATAGTGAATTGCCCGGACTTCATCGTGGGATACAACGAGGGGTACAGAGTGTCATGGGATTCGGTGACCGGTATTGTGAACTCAACGATCTTTGAAGACAACAGGAAGGCCTGGAGTGGAGATCACTGCATCGACCCTCGGCTTGTTCCCGGCATAATCTTTTCTAACTTCAAGCTGAACACATCAGAGCCCTCGATCATAGATATTGCGCCAACAGCCCTTGAGCTCTTTGGTGTTAAAGCACCCCAGCACATGGATGGACATACGTTGATCGATACGGAAACGGCACAATCGAAGGGAGAAACACAAGAAAACCATGATGAATGACCACCGAGTGTCTCAATTGGTGATTTCGAAAACGAAAAAGGGTGTGGCAGTGCGGCTCTATTCAAATGTAGGGACCGTTTCCCAAACGGTCCGTTCGGGGAACGGACCCTACATAGACAGGTCCCATGCCTGTCCAGCCCTTCTCACGGTTTTCTCCACCACACAATTGGGACACTTAATAACGCAATGTGAATTCATGCTATCACGGTTTTGGGAATGCTTACACGATATATCCGTTCTAAATGCATAGTGGTATAATAGGATAGAGTAAAAAAAATGACACACATAAACCGAAGAGATTTCCTTAAAATGGGATTGACCGCAGGTTCGCTGCTGGCCACCGGTACTGCTTCCGACCTTGTGACCAAAGTTTTTGGAAAAACCGACAGTGCAAAAAAAGTCATTATCCTCGGCTTCGACGGAATGGACCCCCATCTTGTCAGAATCTGGATGGAACAGGGATTTCTCCCTTCATTCCGGAAATTGAGAGAGATGGGATCGTTTACTCCTCTAGAGACCGGCAATCCTCCTCAGAGCCCTGTCGCTTGGTCTAACTTCATCACAGGTATGGACTCGGGTGGTCACGGTATCTTTGATTTTATACAGAGAAACCCAGAAAACTACTTTCCCGTTTCCTCAGCAGCAGAATCCATTGAAGCCACACGTACCCTATCCATCGGCAATTACGAGTTTCCCCTCTCTGGAGGAGAAGTCAAAAACTTAATGAAGGGGAAGGCTTTTTGGCAGATTCTCGAAGAGTATGACATTCCTGCTACGATCTTTAAGATACCCTCCAACTATCCCCCGGTTCCCACAAAACAGCGCACGATTTCAGGGATGAACACACCTGATCTGCTCGGTTCTTACGGGATATGCAACTACTACACCACTGAATCCACGCGTATAAATGAAGATCTCGGTGGTGCAAGAATTCACGAAGTGTATGTCATAGGAAACAGAGTGGAGGCCAAGCTTTCAGGACCTGAAAATGCCTTTAAAAAGGATAAACCCGACTCTGTGATCGATTTTAGAGTCTATATCGATCCCGTAAATCCCGTGGCTAAAATAGCTATCCAGGATCATGAATTTATCCTCAGAGTTGGAGAGTGGAGCGACTGGAAAAGGCTTAGCTTCCCCATGATCCCCACACAGAGCATCAGCGGTATCTGCAATTTCTACCTCAAAGAGATCAGGCCAGAATTCAAGCTTTATGTCTCGCCGATCAATCTCGATCCTGCCAATCCAGCGATGCCGATATCAACTCCAGACAGCTACGCCAAAGAGCTTGAAAAAGTGTTTGGCCCATTCTACACTAAGGGCCTTCCGGGCGATTTCAAGGCCATGAACAACAACCTTTTGAATGAAGATGAATTCCTCGAACAGGACGATCAAGTCTTGAGAGAACGCATTGCCATGTTCGATTATGAACTTGCACGATTGGATTCCGGTCTGTTGTTTTATTATCTCTCCAGCACTGACCAGAGACAACACATGTTCTGGAGTCATCTCGACAAAAACAGCCCCATATATGATCCTGCTCGAGCAGCAAAGTATGAAAACACGATCCGAGATATATATATGGAGGCGGATAAAATCTTGGATAAAGCTATGCAAAAGGCAGACAAAGAGACGATCATCATGGTCGTCTCCGACCACGGATTTTCTCCATTCCGATGGTCCTTCAACGCAAACACATGGCTCAAAGAGAACGACTACCATACCCTGATAAATCCATGGAAGCAAGGAGAAGACCAGCTCTTCATGAATACAGACTGGTCACGATCAAAGGCCTATGCCTTTGGCTTGAACGGCCTCTACATCAATCAACTGGGAAGAGAAGGAGAAGGTATCGTATCTCCCGGGATAGAAAAAGAGAATCTCGTCCACGAAATTGCTCGCAAACTCGAGGAGTGTGTCGACCCAAAAACAGGGGAAAGACCAATCCTTAAGGCATTTCTTGCTAAAGATATTTATCAAGGGCCCTATGTCGATCAAGCCCCGGATATCGTCATGGGTTTTAACCGAGGCTACCGGATCTCTTGGTCATCTCCAATGGGAAATTTTCCCAAAGACATCATCGTGGATAACACGGATAAATGGAGCGGAGATCACTGCGTCGCCCCAGAGATTGTACCGGGGATATTTTTTGTGAACCGGAAAATAAACACCAATAATCCAAAATTCCTTGATATCACTCCAACAATTCTTAAAATATTTGGAATAGATAAGCCCGTAGAAATGACGGGAGCATCCGTGATCTGAATAACAGGAGACACACAATGGGAAAAGCAAAGGTTAGGCTGGATAAAGACCTAATGGACAAAGTGAAAAAATACGCAGAGATGTCCGGCTATTCTTCGCCAGAGGAATTCATCACACACTGCCTCGAGAAAGAAATCGCATCCATCGAGGAATCGGACTCTGAAGAGGAAATCAAGAAAAAACTGAAGGGGCTCGGTTATATTTCTTAAGACGTGAAACAGAAAACATGAAATAAAAGATGTGGACATTCAACCGAGTCTTCGGCAAGATTTTTGACCTGCTTTTTATTCCCTTCCGGGATATGAATCCATGGGTGGGAATGATCATCATATCCTTCCTCACAGGGCTTCTTATGCTCGTCATATTTCGCTACACGTCCAATCAGGCAGGAATCAAAAAAGCCAAAAACAAGATCAAAGCCCATCTGTTAGAGCTTCGTCTGTATAAGGACAGCCTAGGCCTTTCTCTCAAAGCCCAAGGGAACATACTCCTGGCAAACCTGAAATACATCACTCATTCGTTCAAGCCCATGCTGGTCATGATCATTCCAGTTATCCTCATCCTGATCCAGA
>WTAW01000280.1 GCA_013139435.1 Candidatus Aminicenantota bacterium
TATCATAGAAAAAGAGGAGTTGTCAAAAAAGATTATCAAAGAATTTTAGTTATCCTATTTATCGAACTGGATGAATTCGATGGGAGCTCCATTGTCCACAATAAATGCAACTGTGACTCCTTTGGACAGGCTGTTCGGTTCAATGAGTACTTCTTTGCCTTCAAGTTCGGCAGCGAGGTCTTCGACTTCGAAAGCGATATGGGGAACTTTTTTAACGAGCTCTGGCAATGGACTATCCGGCTCAAACCGCATCCATTCCACTCCGTAGGGGCTCGTCTCGTATCCTGAGATATACATTCTGTACTCTTCCAGGTAGGTCTCCCCTTCCCTTCCCTTTTGATATCAGAAGGAATACCCAGATGGTGATATTTCCTCATGACTAATCACTCGTTTTCATCAGGGATTTCAAAAACTTTCCCCGTCCCCATGGGTATATAATTCTCACCAAAAGCCTTTTTGAACATACCAATGGCCTTGTCGCCCGTGCAGTGGGTCGCACCGCATTTTTCAACACCCAACTCCTTGAAGTTCTGGATAATTTTTTTCAAATCGCTGTCCGGTGTATCACCCAGGTGAAATCCGCCAAAGACTAGGTAAATCGGTCTATCCATAATTTTCTTTGCCCGTTTGAGAATATTCACGATTCCCTGGTGGGAACATCCTGTAACGATTACAAGGCCTCTTTGAGTGTTTATGATCAGGGACTGTTCTTTGATCCGAACACCCATTTCACCCGTAAGAAAAACATTTTCACAGATTTCTACAGGATCATCCACGTTCTTCACATGCGCCTTGTGTTGTTCCACTTTACGAACAAACGTACTGGGGAAAGAAACGGGCAGGTAGACAGAAACGTCGGGATTTATCTTGAGCACTTCGAAAAGTCCTCCTGTATGGTCTCCATGGTCATGAGTAATGACGATCTGGTCCACTTTCTTTAAGTCGATATCCATCTCTTTCACATTGTGCATTAAAATATTGGGCTGAGTTCCCGTGTCGAAAAGGATCGTCTTTTCTGTGCCCTCAATAAGACAAGAAAAACCCCAATCCGTTTCGGTTCCTTCCTTGTGGAGATAGTTATCATAAAGAATGGTGAATTTTACAGGCTGTTGTATGCCTTCTTTGGCATTAGGAACGTCACGTGCAATCAGAATCAAACTGAAAACAATACATAGAATCATTATAAAGTTAAGCTTTTTAAGAATAATCATTTGTTCTTCTCTAGTCTTTTTAGAATTTCTTTCGCGTTGGTATTTTCAGGATTGAGTACGATCGATTTTTTATAGTATTTGATGGCCAGATCATTTGCGCCTTTTGTCATGTATGCTTCTGCAAGGCTGTCATAGACGTTCCACGACTCTGGGAAAGCATCAATGTTCAGCTTAAAGATTTCTATCGCTTCGTCGATCTTTCCGCTACCCATCAGCCTGTATCCGAGGGCATTGAAATCATTCTCGCCAAAGTAATATTTCGCTTTTTGATCCTCTTTCATCTTGTGATATTTCTTAATAGCTACCTGGATCCCCGATTCTTCTATAACCTGTTGCATCGCTTGGGCAGCCGATTCAAAGAGTTGTCTCCAGAAGGCTTCGACATTTCTTGCCTGAAATCGTAAGAGTTCCGTGTCGGTATGTCCTAAATTCTTGAGGTAATAATACCGTTCTTCTAAAGGAAAACGCTTCTGCACTTCCTTAAAATCGAGTCCCTCGGCTTTAGCTGCTTGAACTCCCTCCCAGAGATTCACGATATAATCCCGCCACATCGCCAGTCGCTCCCGGCTCCAGAGATGCTGATGGCCGGGGATGACTTGCTTCACTTCATCATGTCTATCCAGCACTGTGTTAAGAACCTCGATCCATCTTGGGATATCCAATTCAGTCTGACCGACAAACAGCGGAAGCCAATTTCCATCCAGAAAAAGATCGCCTGTAAGTAAAAGCCCCTCCTCCGGAATGTGAATGAGGATATCAGACCCGGAATGGGCCCTCCCAAAAAAGTACATCTTTAGTGTTATATCCTCGAGATCTAAGGTCATTCGATCGCTAAAAGTGATAGCGGGAATATCAAAGCCAAATTCCCCCGCATAATCCGAAATGGCCAGGTCCAAAAGGGCTATATCAGCACTGATGTTTTTGAATTCATCGGAGCTGGCATCAAGTCCTTCGAGTCTTTGTTTCTGCCTTCCCATATTTCGCTTTAGGCTTTCTATACGTCGGGGAAGATTGTCTCTATCTCTTTGCATCCCAGCGACACAGTTTTCGTGGCCTACGATGACCGCATCGGGGAATACCTGGTTGCCAAAGGTGTGGTCCCAGTGGTAATGCGTGTTGATGACATAGGCAAAGTCTTTCCGGCCAAACTCTTTCTCGATCAAATGCCGCATCTTTTTCATGGTGCCTGGGATTCCCGTTGTGTCCACAACAACCAAGCCTTTTTTTGAGGCAATTGCAACCACATTGTTCTCCATGAAAGTCTCGCTCAATACGATGACTCGCTGGCTTATCTTTTTGACCTGGACTGGAATGTCATCGGTTGACTTAGCCCAGACAGGAAAAATGATCAAAATCAGGGATAAGCCGATTAAAAGTGATTTATGAATCTTCATGAAATTCCCTCCTTTTTTCATCTGAAAAATACGATCAGGAAATGATGTATAGAGGTGGAACAATGCATTCAAAGTGCATCGACACATCAGTCTAGAAGCGACTCCAATATGAGAGTAAGAAAATCAACCTCATTCCATTCATCTGAAGTCAGATCATTAGCCATCCGAACAATCACAAGGTCTTCTGAGGGGATCACAAAGATCTGTTGCGTAAACAATCCCACTGCAAAAAACGTGTCGTCAGGAATCAGGGAGCCTTCGTATCCACCCAATGAAGGTCGTAACCACCACTGATAGCCATAATAATTCACATTCTCCGAGACCGGTTGGACAGACTGATAAACCCAACCTCTGGGAATAACCTGCCTGTCCTCCCATTCTCCTCCCTTTGAATAAAGATAGCCGAATTTGGCGTATTCTCTAACAGTGGCCTCGATCCCCCAACCTCCGATGGTCTGACCGGCAGAATCACTTTGCCAAACAATGTTGGGGATTCCTATGGGAATAAAGAGATTCTCCAATCCAAATTGGTAGGCCGAAACACCCGAAACCCTGTTGAAAAGTCCGGATAGGAGCATGGAATCACCACTGGAATAATTCCATACCGTGCCCGGTTCATGAATGATCGGTTTGCTCAAGACATACTGGACATAATTTTCCTGAAGGGCCATCTGTACAACATCGCTGGCGACAAGATTGCTAGCATCGTCCTCGTTCCACTCTAATCCTGAACTCATGGTCAACAAGTTCTCTATTGTGATCCTCCGCTGCGCCCCTGAGGATGGCGGCTCCTCAAAGTAATAACTTCGCACTCGTATACCTTTCTTCTGATTCAGTTCCGGATAGTAAAAATAGATCGGATCATTTACACTCTCGAACATTCTTCGATCGATTCCGATCCCGATCAGAGCGCTCATGAAGCTTTTTGCTACAGAATAACTGGGATGACGGGAGTAGAGATCAAAATTGCCGAAATAGGCTTCTCCAATGATATATCCCTTCCGGATAATGACCAAGCCTCGTGTGTAGACATCCGGATTCGCCACATAATCATACGCTCTCAAAAGGAGTTCCGAATCCATTCCCACTTCTTCGGGACGACAGCCTTTCCAGCCATACGTCGGCCAATATTCTCCCTCGTACGGTCCTTTTTTTAGGAATGTATCTCTGCTGTTTATATCTATGGCATTTGCAGAAATAAACAGTACAGAGAGGAAAAGAATAACAGCAAGTGATTTTATTGTGTGTTTCACTTAATTTTATTTTTTTTGTCTCAGATTTTGTATCGATCGTGCATCTACCCAGTATATATCCCCGTTGCCGCTTTTTCTACTGGTAAAAAAGAGATATTTTCCATCTGGAGAAAGCATGGGGCAATACTCTATCTTTATTTATTTGATGCTCGTTAAGTCTTCACCCGAATGATGTAAATATTATGCTGCGGAAGAAAGGTCTCCAAGCGCTCCAGCTCAAAAACACTTTCCCCTATCTTTTCCAAAATCTCCTCTCGGGAGAGAAAATGGTCGGTGGAGTAATTGACTTTCTCAGGATCTCGATTAAGGATCACGACCTGTGCATTAGGTCTTAAGCTGAGAGAGAGGTTATTGAGTAATTCCACAGGTTTGGCAAGATCGTGGAAGGCATTCACGATAAAAACCATGTCCAGCCCTTTTGGCAAGAGCGGGTCTTCCACCTCCCCGATAACAGTCTCTATATTGGTGATTCCTTCTCGATCACAGCGGTCTCTGAGATATCTAAGAGCGCTTCTTGAAATGTCATTCGCGTAGATCTTTCCAGATTTCCCCACTCTTTGTGACAGCTTAAAGGTGAAATACCCATGTCCCGCCCCTACTTCTCCGATAATCATGCCCGGCCTGACTCCCACAAGGTCCATGACTCTTTCAGGCTGATGCCATTTATCCCTGACATCATCTGCGCTGAGCGGCACAAGACACAGGCCCACACAAATCAGGATCAAACAGTATTTGTGATATTTCGACATAAATTCCTTTCCTAATCCCTTCATTTTTTATGAATAATTAAGGCTTGATTATTTGTCCTTGATATAGCACACAGAAACACTGCTTGCTATGTAACCT
>WTAW01000053.1 GCA_013139435.1 Candidatus Aminicenantota bacterium
TCGGTCCATTCGGGGACTTGACCCTACATGGTCACTCGGTTAATCTGAAATCTCCGTGACCGTTCCCGCTCCGACTGTCCGTGATCCCTCTCGAATCGCAAACTTCAATCCCTTCTCCATCGCCACCGTCGTTATCAGTTCGATCTCCAAATTCGCATTGTCCCCAGGCATCACCATCTCTACTCCACTAGGTAACTTCACCGTCCCCGTCACATCCGTCGTCCGAAAATAAAACTGCGGCCTGTATCCCGTGAAAAACGGCGTGTGCCGCCCCCCCTCTTCCTTCTTCAACGCATATATCTCCGCCTTGAACTTCGTGTGCGGCGCTATCGATCCAGGCTTCGCCAACACCATCCCACGCTCTACCTCTTCCTTGTCCGTCCCTCTCAATAATATCCCTACATTGTCTCCAGCCTGCCCCTCATCCAATATCTTCCGAAACATCTCAACCCCTGTCACTACCCGCTTCCGCGTCTCGCCAAACCCTACAATCTCTACCTCCTCATTCACCTTTATGATCCCCCGATCCACTCGTCCCGTCACAACCGTCCCTCTCCCACTTATCGAAAATATATCCTCTATCGGCATTAAAAAAGACTTGTCCACCAACCGCATCGGCTCCGGAATGTGCGCATCCACCGCATCCATTAACTCCAAAATAGACTTGTTCACCTCAGCTTCAGGATCCCCATCCGACTCCAACGACTTCAACGCACTCCCTCTTATCACTGGTATGTCATCCCCAGGAAACTCATACTTCGTCAATAACTCCCTCACCTCTAACTCCACCAAATCCAATATCTCAGGATCATCCACCAAATCCGTCTTGTTCATGTACACTACAATCGCTGGAACATTCACCTGCCGCGCCAACAATATGTGCTCCCGCGTCTGCGGCATCGGCCCATCATCAGCCGCCACAACCAGTACCGCCCCATCCATCTGCGCCGCCCCAGTTATCATGTTCTTTATGTAATCCGCATGACCAGGACAATCTATGTGCGCATAATGACGATTGTCCGTCTCATACTCTATGTGCGCTATCTGTATCGTTAACCCACGCTCCTTCTCCTCAGGCGCATTGTCAATCTGATCGTAATCTATAAACGATACCTTATCCGACTTCTTGTTCAATACCTTCGTTATCGCCGCCGTCAACGTCGTCTTCCCATGATCCACATGCCCTATCGTCCCTATGTTTAAATGCGGCTTCGTCCTCTCAAACTTTGCTTTAGCCATCTCCTTACCTCCATATATTAATACTTTTACCTTAATTTTATCCAAAAGCCCACGACCAGACTCGAACTGGTGACCCCGTCCTTACCAAGGACGTGCTCTACCGACTGAGCTACATGGGCAGCAAACCAATAACAAAAGCGGGAAACGGGACTCGAACCCGCGACAAACGGCTTGGAAGGCCATTGCTCTACCAACTGAGCTATTCCCGCTTAAATGGGCAGGGAAGGATTCGAACCTCCGGAGGGTTGCCCCAGCGGGTTTACAGCCCGCCCCATTTAACCACTTTGGTACCTGCCCACATATCCGGCAACGGACCAATAGCTATTGGGCTGATTCTTTACGAATCTTTCGACTAAACATATCAATATATAAAAAAAGCGCCCAATAACCTAAGCCATTTCACTCAAAAAGCCAGCGAGAGGATTCGAACCCCCGACCCGCTGATTACAAATCAGCTGCTCTACCAACTGAGCTACGCTGGCACAATCATCAATCAGGACGTTCTTGAATACTTTTGTACTTTAGTGTCTTTTATAGGGGTGAAATAAGAAAAGAAAGGCCTGCTCTCCGTTTTACCTTACGCTATCGATTCAACTACCTCTACACCTAACTTCGACTGCCCATAAAAAAAATAAATTTTGTCATCAGCGATATTACACAACTTTGATCCTTTTGTCAACCCACTAGAACAAAAAAAAACATTCCTAAAACCATGATGGCGTGAATACTCAATAACAGTATTGAGTGATCAGATTGTGTGGTGGAGAAAATTCATTTATTTTTACTCGGTGGGGGAAAATTGGCGTGTTTTCGAAATCATCAATTAGGACACTCGGAATGTCATTCAACACGAATTTGGGATTTTCCCCCCTCCCTTTGTATTTGGCGCTGATTTCGTTGACATCG
Organism: Candidatus Aminicenantota bacterium; assembly: GCA_013139435.1. Lineage (GTDB taxonomy): Bacteria > Acidobacteriota > Aminicenantia > Aminicenantales > Aminicenantaceae > WTAW01. The sequence continues at coordinate 2,146 of WTAW01000053.1, forward strand.
GAACCTGCAGTTGTTATGATTTCACTTCATTTCTATGATCCTGGATTATTCACGAGTCGAGGTGGATTTAGTGGTTAGGTTGGGTCGGCGCAAGGCGCAAAGATCGATATTGCTTTTGTTGAACAAAGTATCGACATTTTTTATAAATAGTTCAGGTTAAAGGATTTTACCAATGATCAAACGTTACACCCGACCCGAAATGGGTGCTATTTGGGAGGATCAAAACCGATATCAGAAATGGCTTGATGTGGAAATAGCTGTCTGTGATGCCTGGTTCGAATTGGGAGAGATTCCCGAAGACGCACTTAAGAGAATCAATAACAATGCCTCCTTCAACATAAAGAGGATCGATGAGATCGAAAATGTCGTGAAACACGACATCCTCGCCTTTCTCACGTCGGTTTCAGAATTTGTCGGAAAAGACTCACAGTATGTTCATCTCGGATTGACATCTTACGATGTCGTTGATACAGCGTTCTCTCTGCTTATTAAAGAATCTCTGGAAAAAATATCCAAAGGCTTGAACGCTCTTAAAGATGTGCTTAGAGAAAAAGCGATCGAGCACAAAACAACCGTCATGGTCGGAAGGACGCATGGTGTTCATGCAGAACCCATTACCTTTGGCGTTAAGGTTCTGGTTTGGTACGAAGAAATCCGAAGACAGTGCGAACGCATTACAAGGGCAACGGAGAATATCAGTTATGGACGGATCTCTGGTTCAGTGGGAACATACATCCACCTCGACCCAAAAGTCGAGGAGATCGCGCTGGCCAAGCTGCGTCTTCGACCCGCAAAGATCTCGACCCAGGTCCTTCAGCGCGACAGACACGCAGAAGTTATTGCGGCACTGGCTCTCGTGTGTGCATCCTTGGACAAATTCGCTCAAGAGATCCGCCACCACCAGAAGACAGAAGTTCTTGAGTTGGAAGAACCCTTCACGAAAGGACAGAAGGGCTCTTCATCCATGCCACACAAGAAAAACCCGGTTCGCACGGAACGGATCTCAGGACTCGCCCGTATCACACGGAGCAACCTCCAGACAGCATTGGAGAACATCCCTCTCTGGCATGAGAGAGACATTTCTCATTCATCAGCGGAGCGGGTGATTTTCCCGGATTCATTCATCATCACGGATTTCCTTCTCGCTGAAATGACGGATATCATCAAGAATTGGAGAGTCCATCCAGAGAGAATGCTGGCAAACATAAACCTCACGCGCGGACTCATCTTCTCCCAGAGAGTGATGCTCACGCTGATCAAAAAGAACATCTCCCGTGAAGATGCCTACAAACTGACTCAGCGAAACAGCCTTAAAGCTTGGGATGAGCAGAAGGATTTTAAAGAACTCCTGAAAGCAGATCCCGAAGTGACCGAATTGCTTTCTGATGAGGAGATCGAAGAGTGTTTCTCTCTTGACCCTTATCTGGATAAGATAGATTACATTTATAAAAAGGTGTTTGCTGATGAAAGTTAGAGTCCTGGTCTCCTTCAAAGACAGCGTCCTCGACCCGCAAGGACAGGCGGTCAAAAACGCACTCCACACCCTTGGTTATGGGGGAGTGATAGATATCCGTCAAGGCAAAGTGTTCGAGATCGAATTGGAAGATATCTCGGTCGAAGAAGCGAATCGGATCATCCCGGAGATCTCCGACAAGGTCTTGGCAAATCCGATCATCGAAAAATTTGAATATCAAATCATCGAATAGAAGATCATGAAATTTGGCGTTGTTATTTTTCCCGGTTCTAACTGTGATTACGACACATATTTTGTCCTCAAAGATGTGTTCGATCAGGAAACGACTTTTCTCTGGCACAAAGAGCACAGCTTGCATGATGTTGACTGTGTAGTGCTCCCCGGTGGTTTTTCATACGGCGACTATTTGAGATCAGGAGCTATCGCAAAATTCTCGCCACTCATGCAGGAAGTGAAAGAGTTTGCCGACAAAGGAGGACTCGTTCTCGGAATCTGTAATGGCTTCCAAGTCCTCCTCGAGTTGGAGCTTCTTCCTGGTGCGATGACCAGGAATAAAAACCTCAAATTCCTCTGTCAGCATGTCCACTTGAGAACGGAAAATACCCACACGCCATTCACAAACAGAGCGCGAAAAGGAGATGTGATTAAGATCCCCATCGCTCATTTTGACGGCAACTATTTCGTGGAGCCTGAAACCCTGCATACAATCAAGCAAAACGATCAGATCATCTTCCGCTATTCAGAACCCAATGGACATCTCTCAGAGCGAGCAAATGTCAACGGATCCATGCACAACATTGCAGGCCTCATAAACACGGGGGGCAATGTCTTGGGGATGATGCCCCATCCTGAAAGGGCATCCGAAGCCATACTCGGCAGCAAGGATGGACGGATCATCTTCGAATCGATCATCCATTGGCTGCGATAAATACCCTGGATAAAACAGAATGATCGACAAAAAATTATTGAAGGAACACAACCTCACGGAAGAAGAATACCATCTGATCGTTGAGCTCATCGGCAAAGAGCCCAACCTCACGGAGTTGGGCATATTCTCTCTGATGTGGTCGGAACACTGCAGCTATAAAAGTTCTAAGATCCATCTGAAAAAGCTGCCTGTCGAGGGGAAAGACGTCATCCAAGGGCCCGGTGAAAACGCCGGCATCATCGATATCGGGGAGGGACTGGCCGTAGTCTTCAAGATCGAATCACACAACCACCCTTCCTTCATTGAGCCTTACCAAGGAGCGGCAACCGGAGTCGGTGGTATTTTGCGAGACATATTCACTATGGGCGCCAGGCCTATCGCCATTATGGATTCTTTACGTTTTGGGCCGCTGGATAAACCCAAAAACCGAGCCATCATGGACGGCGTTGTTGCAGGCATTGCTGGTTATGGCAATTCCATCGGTGTCCCCACTGTAGGAGGGGAAGTATATTTCAACGACTGCTATTCCCTCAATCCCCTCGTGAATGTCTTCTGTCTAGGTATTGCAGAGAAAGATAAGATCTTTTATGCCAAAGCCGAAGGCGCCGGGAATCCTGTGCTCTATGTGGGGTCGAAGACGGGGCGAGATGGCATCCATGGGGCAACCATGGCATCTGCTGAATTCGGTGAAGATCTGGAAGAGAAAAGGCCCAATGTCCAGGTTGGAGACCCCTTTAAAGAGAAACTTCTGCTCGAGGCCTGTTTGGAAGTTATGGATCAAAACCTGATCGTAGGAATCCAAGATATGGGAGCAGCTGGTTTGACATGTTCGACAAGCGAGATGGCTTCCAATTCAGGGTCAGGAATAGAGATCAACCTGGACCTCGTTCCCCAGAGAGAAGAGGGCATGACACCTTATGAGATTATGCTGTCAGAATCACAGGAGAGAATGCTCATCGTGGCCAAAAAAGAAAAAGTGGCCGATGTCCAGAAGGTTTTTGCGAAATGGGATCTGGATGCTGTCATCATCGGCCGGGTGACAGACAACGGGCGCCTCATCGTTAATGCCGGAGGGAAGACAGTCGTGGACATACCAGTGGATCCTGTGGTCAACCTTTGTCCTGCGTACAGAAGACCGAGCGCTGTTCCAGCCTACCTTGAGCCCCAATCACAGCTCGACCCTGCCCCTTCTATCCCTGAGGATTTTAACAAAGCAATGGAAAAGCTCCTGTCCTCTCCTACGATCTCTGACAAAGAGTGGGTTTTTCGCCAGTATGACCATATGGTCCAGACGAATACAGCCCTATTGCCTGGAGCGGATGCCTCGCTCCTGCGGATAAAAAACACAAACAGAGCGCTGGCTGTCGCCCTTGATGGGAACTCTCTCTATGCCTATCTTGACCCAAAAGCCGGTGGAAAGATCGCAGTTGCGGAAGCCTGCCGGAATTTATCCTGCGTGGGGGCATCACCCATCGGCGTGACAAACTGTCTGAACTTCGGAAATCCCGAAAAACCAGAGATCATGTGGCAGTTCCAGAACGTCATCGAAGGTATCACCGAAGCGTGCCAAGCCTTCAACATTCCTGTCACTGGAGGAAACGTCAGTTTTTATAACGACACAGAAGGCGTATCCATACACCCCACACCGGTGCTTGGAGTGGTGGGAAGGCTGGACGATGTGGACAAAACAACAAGCCCTTCATTCAAACAGGAAGGAGACATTCTATGTCTTTTGGGACAAAACAAAAATGAGCTCGGAGCCTCTGAATACTTAAAATATGTGCACAAGCAAAAAAGAGGATTGGTTCCCCAGATCGATCTGAGCACAGAAAAAAAAGTCCAGGAGCTGTGCATCGCTGCAATATCGCAGGGGCTTTTATCCTCTGCTCACGATGTTTCTGAAGGTGGATTGGCTGTCTGCCTTGCAGAATGTTCATTCTTGAGCGAGCAAAAAATCGGCTTCACTGTTGACCTGCAGGACAATATAAGAGTCGACGCCCTTCTTTTCGGGGAGAGCCAATCCCGAATCTGTGTGTCAGTCCGAGCAGAAAACTTCGAACCTTTACGCAAACTCGCAGAGGAACACGCCCTTTCTTTGGCTGTTCTTGGAAAAACGGGCGGAGATCGTTTGGTTATCCATCACAAGGGAAAAGAACTCCTCAACATTCCCGTCCTTCACGGTTACAACATATGGAAACAGAACATCCCCGATGCTTTCAGGATGAATTGATCCCGGTTCTAAGTAAAATTAACCTGGATTATTCACGAGTTGAGGCCTTCCCACCCCACCCTGACATTAAAGTTGAGGAAGTGGCCCATGAAGTTTGGTTCGCCTGTAGGGTAAAAGATGCCGATAATAAGAATTAAGAGTTTTTTAATAGTAATTGTATCGGCAGCTTTTATGAATAATTCAGGTTAGATGTTGATAATTTTGTAATCAATGATTAAACTGACTATCAGAGTGCAAACGAGAAATTAGCCATACTGTGAAAATCTTCAAAAAGCGATTCGTATTCTTTCTTGTGTTATCGATCGCTACAGCACAAGGCTTTGGTATGGAATTCAGCCTCAAAATAGCGGGGGGAGTCAGTTTTATCCAACCTCAGGAGATCAACACCGTTCTTCAAAGTTGGGAAGAATACTGGATCACAAGGGCCGAACAAACTAAGACCTGGAATTACCTTGGAGGCGAAGTTTCTACCCTGAAACTGGGATACGACTTTGAGATTGAATTGATCTTCACTTTTACTCCCCGTCTGGCTATCGGGTTGAGCAGTGGCTACGCTTTCAGCGATGTGAGTGAGGGAGCCACAACACTGACGATAGAGAAAGTCCTGGGGACGTTTGACCATGTCAAGCCCACAAAGATCAGTGCCATACCGATCATCCTCTCCGGATACTACATCCAGCCGGTAAATTCATCGCTCAGTCTCTTTTTCAGGGCAGGAGGCGGGCCTATGTGGGCCAAATACTTCGAGAGAGACGGGAATAAAAAGATTGATAAAGAAAGTTATTCCTATACGCGATCGATCTCTGCATCGGCTCAGGGTCAGATTTATCTTCTTGGACTGGGCATTGTCTTTGAAGCGGAATCAGGTATCCGTTTTTTTATGGAAGGATCATGGAGGAAGGCAACGATCACCGGCTTTTCAGGCGAAAACAAGCAGGAAGAAACAGGCGCACTCTACTACGTGGAAGAGTACGACTCTGGCCTTGATCTCTGGCAGGCTAAATACCAGATCTTTGCCGAACCACCCAGCGGGGAAAACTACAGAGAGGTGAGACAAGGGACGGTCGATTTCAGCGGATTTTCTGTAAAAATTGGAATAATGATTAAGTTTTAAAAGGGATAAAAAATGAGTAAAGATGTATACCGGAGTCCAAAAAAAAGAGGGAAGATCGCCGTATTCCTCTCCGGAAGGGGATCGAACTTTGTGGCCATTCACGACGAGATCCGGGCGGGGAAGATCAATGCGGATATCGGACTGGTTTTTAGTAACAAACAAGAAGCCCTGGGATTGAAAATCGCCCAGGAGTGCAACCTCCAAACCCTGTCTCTCAATCCCAAAGATTTCACATCGCGAGAGGATTATGACCGAAAGATCGTTGAAGAGATCAAGAAACGGGACATCGACCTTATATGCCTGGCCGGATACATGCGAATTTTAACTCCCTTATTCTGCGAAGCGTTCAGAAACAAGATCATCAATATTCATCCCGCTTTGCTGCCTTCCTTTCCTGGACTTCATGTTCAGCAAAAGGCGATCGATTGGGGAGTCAGATATTCAGGGGCCACTGTCCATTTTGTCACTCCTGAAGTGGATATGGGGCCGATCATCACCCAGGCCATCGTGCCGGTGCTCCAGGATGACACTGAGGATACGCTCAGCGAAAGGATCTTAAAGGAAGAGCACAAAATCTATTCCGAAGCAGTCAGATTGTACTTCGAAGGGATGCTTGAAGTCCGCGACCGGCGCGTATTCATCCTATAGGCATCCATCAGAATCCCATCCTTCGAGC
>WTAW01000141.1 GCA_013139435.1 Candidatus Aminicenantota bacterium
ACTCGCAACTCGAGCAGGAGCAAATGTGGACTTGTATTTCGATAACTGGCAGTTAGATCAAAACAAAACAAAAGGAGAACTCAGGCTGAATACTGTGCAGGAAAGCGGTCTCTCTCTATCGGGAAAAGCAACACTGGGACTCGACAAAGGTAAACTATCTTTCCGCTCAGACAGGCTTCAAATTTTGCAGGGATATTGCAGTTTGCAAGGAAATCTAAACACAAAGGGCATCGATACTGACTACGAGTTGAGTCTTTCCGCAACTGACTTACTGAAAATTTTGAATGCATTCCAGTTGAATCTTCCTCCTTTGAACCTCGAAGGACCTTTGAGCGCTTCAGGCAAACTGGCTGGCAATTACAAAGATTTAGCTGCAACAGCTTCAATAAGAGCAGACGACCTTCAATACTATTCTGAAAAGATGGATTTGATAGCAGACCTTGAATGGGGACAAAACGCTCTTCGTGTTCAATCTGCTCGTTTCAACTCAGGTCCAGGCTACCTGGAGATCCAGGGGACAATTCCTTTAGGAAAAACAACAAGTGAATGGGACCTCTCTGCGGATATGGAATCCTTTGACCTTTCTGGATTCCTTCAGAATCTCGGTTTCACAGCCCTTGTTGACGGCTCACTAATAATAAAAGGCCCAACTTTAAGCCCGATCTGGATTGGTAGCTTGGATGCAACACTCCAGCATAAGGAGTTGACATCATCTAAAGGAACAGTCTCTCTCAAGGCTCAAAAATACAAAAATGCGATCGAGCTCCAAGAATTTAAGGCCGAGATCGGCAGTGGTTCCCTGTCCGCCTCCGGATCTTACCAGATCGACTCCAAAGAGATAATGGGACAGTTGACCGCATTCGGCATGCGTATTCAGGAGATAGTCAAACTCCCAGAAGCATTGAGAAGCCTTGAGGGTGTTCTTTCTCTGGATGGGGATGTATCCGGAACAACACAATCACCTCAAGGCCGTCTCGACCTTAACCTAGAAGGGCTTTCGTTGAATGGAGCTCCATTTGCAACACATTCATTGAGCGTGCGGCTCACAGAAAAGCGAGCCGAGTTAAGGGGACTTGGCCCCGAGCCTTTTCTAACAGGGTTCTGTGAACTCAATGGGTCTTTCCAAACTCACGCGGAACTTGATCTTCAGTTTCTTCCTTACAATTCTCTTCTCGTGGCCTTCCCAACACTCTCTGAGTTTGAAGACATATCTGCGAAGGGTCGAATCCAACTTGATCTGTCACTGAAGGACATTTCGAACCTCAAATATCATGCTGATATCAGTGAAATTAAAGGGACTTTCGACAAACAAAACTGGTCCATAGACTCTTTTTCTATCGTTGGAGATCTTGTATCCCTCCGCGTGAATCGTTTCCGATATCAAGGATCTTACACTCTTCTTTCCCTTGAAGGTCTTTTACCACTCAATCAGTACAGAGAGATGGATTTGACCCTAGATGGAAGAGTAGACCTCGAACCGTTCCATTTGTTTATCCCCGAACTTGAATTGTACGGCTTAGCCAGACTCCAACTTCGCCTCAAAGGAACCTTTAACCAACCCCGTCTCATAGGAGAAATGTCCATCACCGAGGGAAAAGGACATTGGCAAGGTGTCAATTGGGAAAACCTCAAGCTCCGGATTAATGGAGACCAGGAACAAATCCTTCTAGAGACAATGTCTGTGAAGGTCCTCAATGGAGAGCTAAGGGCCAATGGAAACCTCTCTTTACCCGGCTCAGGCTCAAGCAGCCAGATAACATTCGAATGTGATCAACTGGATGTGGGTATCCTGCTCGATGACGAAACTGACTCTCCCCACACTTCCGTACTTTTAAATGGAAAAGGCTTGCTCTCGACTACAGAACTCTCTTTATCCTCTCTGAATGGGTCAGGGCAGTTTACAAATATTTTCACCAATATGGGAGACCCTCCAATTTCTCTCCAACGCCCATTCGAGTGGACCTTTAAAGGAGGGCACTTCTCCCATTCTCCCATCCAGTTCGTGGGGGAAGAGACGGACATAGACATCTCTCTCGAAATCTCTACAACGGATACTCCTCCTGATTGGGATATTCAGATAAATGGGCAACTGGATGCAGGTGCAGTGAGCAAACTGATGCCTGGAGCGGAGATCTCATTTTCAGGCTCATCGGTGATAGATATTGAACTCACATACAGAAATGGGGCTTTGATAGGTCAGGCTTCTGTAAACGGTGGAAGAATACGCTTTGCAGATCCTCCCCTGACCATTTCACAGGTTCAGGCTCAATTAACAGCCAATGGCCAAATTCTGGAAATAGTCAATCTCAAAGGACAAGTCAGCTCAGGAAAGCTGGCGGGCTCCGGACAACTCCAGTTTGAAAATATCGACACTCTCCCAAAGGTAGACCTTAAATTCACCATAGAGAAAGTTCCGCTCAGTATTGCAGAAGACATCTACGCTCTCATCTCCGGTGAGGCGCGCCTGCAAGGAGACTCCCAAGGCTACACAATCAGTGGCGATATCATCATTCCCCGGCTTCTTTACACCAAGGAAATGGATTCGACCAGTGAATCTCTGTCTCAGCTCGATCGACAGCTCAAGCTTCTGGATGGCAAATCTACCTTGTCAGACCTTATCACGCTGGATTTAACATCCCAGATCCAGGACTTACGCATTGAAAACAGTCTGGCCCAATTATCCGCAGAAGGAGCTTTATCTGTATCGGGCAGTCTTTCTAATCCAGAACTCAAAGGCAGCATCAGCGTCCAGGGAGGAGGATCATTAAAGCTTGGCCGCGCCCGTGTCCAGATTTCTGAGGGTCGAGTCATTCTGAATAACTACCCTGAGAGTCAACTTGAGCTGGACATAGGAGGTATCACAAGAATCAGCGGAGTGTTTATCGAACTGAGAGTGCAGGGACAGCTCGATAATCTCCAGACACAGCTTCAAGCGCCTTATCGTTCAGACCTCACTCAGGGAGACCTGGGGATGCTTATTATGACAGGCCGTACTTCCCAGGCGGCAGTAGACGAAGCGGGAACAGTGGCTGTTGAGGGCTTGGCTGGAGCACTGGGTGATGTGTTACAGGAGGGTGTGGGAGAGAGTGTATACATCGATGTCTCCCCGGATCAATCATTCTTTAGCTATGATACCGATCCCACCACCTGGTTCAGTCTTGGCAAAGAAGTCGCTCCAAATATCTACGTGATCTATTCACAAGACCTTGGGAGTACTCGTCGGCGCGGAGTGATCGCGTACATGCCGAAGGAATTGCCAATTCAGCTGCGGTACATTGGCGAAGAGGATGGCAGAAAGATGCTGGAAGCGAATCACCGTCTGGGAATCAATTTTAGAAAAAAACAAGAACGTGGCGATGCTTCTCGAAAACCCTTACGCATCAATCAACTGTCTTTTGAGGGACCATCACCTATTACCGACAAAGATCTCCGAAAACTTGCGAAACTGAAATCTGGGAACAAGTATGATCACTGGAAAACGTTACAGGGGGCTGAGAGAATCCGGACAAGGCTTTTAAAACTCGGCTATCGGGGCGCACGAGTCGAGCTCGAGGCCACACCCTCCGGACCGGAGCAAACAGATATCACATATTTTATCGAATCTGGGAAACACATCTCTATTGTTTGGAAAGGGGATCAAATAAAAGGGAAAATTCGTAAGGATATCGAGGCACTATGGGATTCAACAACACCTGAAGATATTTTGGCTGAAACTCTTCGGCAAAAAACAGTGTATGCTTTACAAGCTCAAAGATTCTATCTTGCCCAAGTGGAAGTTAACAGGACAAACAAAGAAGAAGAGATCACAGTCGAGTTCCAAGTTAAAAAAGGACCCCAAGGACAACGCTTAGTCCTTCAGTTTGAGGGAAACGAAGTCCTTTCGGATAAAGAGCTCGCTGAGGCACTTCCTTCGCCTTCAAAGCCTCTCTTCTTCGAGACAATCGATGGAGATGCTTCCTCCTTGAGGAACATTCTTCGAGTTCTGTATGCTTCGGAGGGCTATCTCCAGATTGAAGTGAATCCCGTTGAACCAGAATACAATGAGCAAAACAGAGAGTATCTCGTTGTTGTTCCTGTTGAAGAGGGCACACTATCTATAGTATCGAACATCTTTATGCCTCAAGAATTGACAGACGCAAAAGGGCCGGATGTCCCAGATTTTCAATTGAGAGTGGGTCATCCTTTTCGCATCGAGGAATACATTAATGACCGCTCTGTTTTAAGCCGTTATTACAGAGGGCAAGGATATCCCGAATCACGTGTAACAGGTATCCTTGAGCCTACTGAGGATGAGGTTTCCGTCACATTCAAAGTGACAAAAAATATCCAGCCTCGTGTAGGGAAAATCCGGATTGCACATCCGGGAAGGACTCATGAATCTGTCGTGAGAAACGCAATGACATTCAAAAAGGGTGACCTTATTCTTCCATCCGAGATCGCCCGAAGTCGAAAACGGCTCTTCGATACACGTGTGTATCAATCTGTTGATATCCAGGCCGTCGAATCTGCAGAAGGTCCTGAAGTTCAAGACCTTGTGGTCGACCTCGTCGAAAAGAAGGACGTTGAAGTGAATTACGGACTTCGATACGCAATCAGTGGACCCCAGTACACGGATAAAGATGAAGACGAGTCCAAGAACTACAGTTCTTTGGAGATTGGAGGACAACTCCACTTCCTGAACATGTTCGGCAATGCGAATCGCTTCGGAATCTCTGGATATCTCTTTGGATTACAACAGTCCGGCAGGCTTTTTTTTGAAACCGAGACGTTTTTTGGCCTCCATTTACCCACTCAAGTGTACCTCTCTACCGAAGTGAATAGAGAGCTGGAAATATCTGGTCTTGAGACTTACATCCGAAAAATAACGTTCCAGCAATACTATCGCTGGGGGGAGACTCTTGAGGAGTCGCGCTGGGGAGATAAGCTGCGTTTTCAGTGGAACTACAGTTTCCGGCATATTCGCCTCAATCCGTTTGATACCGATCTGGATCCTGTGAATACGGACAGAGGAAGCATTTCCCTCTCGCTGCTCGGCGACACCCGGGACAGCTTTATCAACTCTACCAAAGGATCCTTTTGGAGTGTCTCCTCTGAGTTTGCCCGCACGTGGCTTGGCTCCGAAGTCAATTTCAACAAACTCTATGGCCAGGGCTTTTTGTACGTCTCTTTGGCTGAGAATGTCATATGGGTCTCTGGTCTCCGACTGGGCGTTGTGCCTGGTGAAAATCCACTCCTGATCATTGAGGATCGATTTAAAGCCGGTGGGCCGTCAACAGTCCGGGCGTTCCCCTTGAACTGGTTGGGCCCCAAAAATGAAAGAGGCGAACCGCTCGGCGGCCAGGCCCTTGCGGTTTTCAACCAAGAGCTACGCTTTCCGTTGTACAAGTCACTCTATGGAGGCGTATTCTACGACACCGGCAATGTGTTTCTTCTTGCGAGCAAAATGCAATTCAGCGACCTTCGACATTGCGCAGGCGTGGGTCTTCGATATCTCCTTCCCTTTGGTCCCATCCGTTTTGACTTTGCATATATTATCGATTCAAAGCCCTATGATAATAAGCGCTACCGCTTTATCCTCACTCTAGGACATGCATTCTAGGCTTCCCCAAGCAGCTTTTGATCCAAAATAGGGACTACAAGATTTATTGCTGCAGTATTAACTGGATCGTAATAACCTCTTGATCTTTTTCTTTAATAGCAGGATATGGTTTTTGAATCTCGCCCCGCTCTTCTAATGTCTTAATAAGCTTAGGATAATTATCTACAGGGATCTCTATAATTAGGCTCTCTAAAACTTGAGTGTCCTTATTGTATTCTGATTCTATGATTTTGCCACCCAGCGCAGTTATGATGTCTTGAAGATTTCCCTCTCTAGGTGTCGCCATCCTGGGAACGTCTTTTTCGGCCTCTCCTTTTTCTTTATCTGCGATTTCTAGATTAAAGTCCTCCCTTCTCTGTGCATTTGCGATAGTGGTGGCTTCTGCTCCAATCTGGGCTTTTCTATCGATCTTCTCTTCCTGGTGTGCCAGATCGGGTTCTCGCCTTTCCATCCTTTTTTCTTGAGGCGCTGAAGCAGGCGGTTCTTTTTTACTAAGTGTGGTTATTTCATCGACCTCGACCTCTCTTTCCATTTTCTGTTCTTGAAGCACAGTAAGTGGTTGAGATCTCTGAGCATATGTCAGCTCATAGACGTGCTGTTTTCCGCGTACTCCTACGATATAGATCACCAGCAGAGCTGCCGCAGCCACCCCCGCAAGCTCAAGCGGGATTTTAATTTTAAGTGGAAAAAAGAGTCCTTTAACGAGTTTTTTGAGTGGCAAGGGCTTTTCGAGTCGTTCGTGAACTTTTTCCACGAAGAATTCGGGGGTTTCCAGACTTTCCATCTGATTCATTTGCCCGATGATTTTAACCATTTCTTCGTATTCTTCCATACAATCCGGGCAGCGATCCAGATGCTCTTTAACCGCAGACGCCTCCTCTTGACTCAGCATCCCATCGATGTATTCGGATAATTTATCCCTCACATGTCGGTCATTCATCTTAAACCCTCCCCCTCAATCTCTCTCTGAGCTCTTGTCTGGCCCTTGAGAGTTTGGATTTGACGGTACCCAGTTTAAATCCAGTGATTGTAACGATCTCTTCGTACGACCGCCCTTCCATATCCCGAAGGACAACCACCATTTTCTGAGGTGTTGGTAATTTATTGACGGCTTTCTGGATAAATTGGGAGATCTCTTTGCGCTTGAGTGATGAATCCGTAGAATAAGTCTCATCCCCTACATCGACACTCTGCGGAGCATCCTCTGTGCGTTTGTTGTTGTTTATTCTCATTTTCTTAAACCTGAGTCGATAATCCAAAGAGTTCAGTTTGTTCTTGCATGTATTCACCGTCACCCGATAAAGCCAGGTCGTGAAATTGGATTCGAACCTGAATTTCTTGAGCGAACGAAAGACCTTAAGAAACACTTCCTGAGCGCAATCATCGGCATCTTCATAATTGCTGAGGAATCTGTAACACAGGTTAAAAACCATTTTTTTCCGCAGAAGAATGAGCTGATCAAACGCATTACTATCATCCTCCAAAAATGCTTTTATAAGCTGAATACTCTCACGTTCGAT
>WTAW01000390.1 GCA_013139435.1 Candidatus Aminicenantota bacterium
TCATGAGCTTGACCGGCTCGAGCTTGAACTCAGTAGATTTATCGAAAACAGTGACATTAACCGCATCAATAATCTCAAAGCAAACCAGTCCACACAAATAGGATTGGATGCGTTTGAGTGTTTGAAGCAATGTGCTCAATTAACAAGTGAGACAGATAGAGCATTTGATATCACAGCTGGAAAAAATACCGGCATGCACCTGCTGCAGCTGGATGAAACCAATTTCAGTGTAAAGCTGTTGGCCGATTCCATTCACGTTGATCTCGGAGGATTCGGCAAGGGTTATGCCCTCGATCAGATGGCCAGGCTTTTCAGAGAGTGGGACATTGAATCTGCGCTTATTCACGGAGGAAAAAGCTCGGTTTTAGCACTTGCTGAGCCTCCAGGGGAAAAGGGATGGCCAGTCACATTGAGCAACCCAGCTCAAACAAGCCAGATATTGTCTCACTTATATTTGAAACACAGAGTCTTGAGCGGTTCTGGATTACAGAAAGGTCATCATATAATCAATCCCCGTACGGGAAATCCGATTGAGGACAGGCTCGCTGCTTGGGCTTCAACTTCCGATGGAGCAATGAGTGATGCTCTGTCAACCGCTTTTATGGTGATGGCTCCTGAGGAAATCAAAGAATACTGTTCGCGGTACCCTGACACACAAGCACTGGTCATCTTAAAGGACAAAGAAGAAGATGATCACAGGAACCCGATTTTAATATTTGGAGATTGGGACTCCTTAGCCTGATCCAGATTGAATGTGTTCTACAGAATACATGAAAAACTTTAGGTTCATTCCCTCTGGACGGTGAGTTCCTCCGCTTTATAGCCGCCTTTGGATCTGAAATACAAGATCAGCGTGATATAGCAGATCAACATGATGGCTGGAAAGATGGCAACCGTCAAAAGAGCATTTTTCTTTGCTGATGCTTTGATCGTTTCTACCGCCAACTGATCATTGCTTTCGAGCGCAACAAGCTTGTCCTGATCAAGCGGTTTGTATTTTCCAAAAACGCTGGACTTCTCTTCTGCTACGACTTTTGCATGCACGGCAGGATTCTGTTGAAACAGCTCTCGATCTATCTGTTTATCTTGAATATTCCCCAAAAAAACTGCGCCGAAGACACCAACGCTCAGCATCCCCATACCTCCGATCGCATTGAGCGTGAGTGCACCGCCTTTGGGGAACCGCTCGGCAGCAACACCGAGCATCGTCGGCCAGAAGAACGTTTTCCCTAACGCATATATCGTTGCAGCCACAAATATCATGATCCCCGCCGCTTTGGACAAAGTAACCAGTCCGACGATGGCGACCGCGCTGCATACCGCCAACAGACCTAAAGGAGAAAGCCTGTGTACGATCGGACCGGCCAGGAACCGCAGGACCATCATAATGAACGCTGTATAGACCAGAATCCAGCCTGCCTGCAGGCCCAGTTCTGCCATTACAGGTGTAACCAGTTCTGTGATCCAACTATCGGTTCCCAGTTCCGTTGTCGCCAAGGGAAGCATGATCAACAATAACAGGATAAACAATGGACGGCCAAAAGAACGCACATAGAATCCGTAACCGATGATAAGAACAGCGGATATAACAATCTTTAGTGCAAGTGTCCAATTAAAGATCTGGCCGATCTCCGCTATCATGATGACTACAACAATGCTTGCGCCGATAATACCCACTTCTTGCAACATTGTTTTATAGGGCACGCCCGCTTTCACACGCTCATGGACGGGGAACTTGGCACGGATCATCATAAATCCGTAAAAAGCCGCAGGTATAAAGATCAAACCGACCTTCCATCTCCAATCTGCTCCAGGGCCCATGATCAAGGCCATCAATCCGCCTAATACCAGTCCTCCGGGCCAACCGGCATGCAGAATATTCAGCCACTTCGTCTTATCTTTGGGATAAATAGTGGCAACAACCGGGTTTATAACGGCCTCAACAGCCCCGTTTCCCAGGGCAAGAATGAACGTGCCCCAGTACAGCATCTGATACCCTGTTGCGAAAATTGTAATTATAGCTGATAGGACATGACAGATGAATGCAAAAGCCAACGACCTGCCATATCCGATTTTATCGATCACCAGGCTGAACAGGATGATACTGAGGGCAAAGGGCCATAGTCCGACTCCCAGTATCTCACCTTTCTGAGTTTCGCTCAGATTAAAATGCACGCCCAGATCGCCGATAATCTGAGCTCTGATGATAAAACCGAATGACGTTGCGACCAGGGCAATGAAACACGTCCAGAAGAGCCACGATGTTCGCCTAGGCATCATCTCTTCTGTTTTGTTCTGACCTGTATTTTCTTCCATTATGTCCCCCCCCTTAATATTGAATATCCACGTGCTTCCTCAAATCCGCCGATTCCAGGATGGCATCACATACGACGGCTGCATAATAGCCATCCTTGAATGTAGCTCCCCAGGGAGCTACATCAATATCCTTCACGATACAGTCCAGGAAATGAGTGAGCTCATGGATAAAAAGGTGTTCCCACCCGATGATATGACCGTGGGGCCACCAGTTCTCCCACCAGGGGTGATATGCCTCGGATATCAGCACGTTATGGAATCCCTGTGTTTCTTTGGGTTCCTCTCCCACCCAGAAGACTTGTAGTTCGTTCATCCTTTCCAGGTCGAAATAGATGGATCCCTTTTCACCGTTGATCTCCAGGACCTGATGATTCTTCCTTCCTCCAGCAAAACGAGTCGCTTCAAGTGTCCCGATGGCACCATTCTCAAATTCCACTGTAGCCACAAAAGCATCGTCCACATCTACTTTACCTGTACCTCCACCCTCAGGAAGCGGACGCTCCTCGATGAATGTCCGGGTCACTGCACTGACGCTTTTCATTTCACCGATCAAAAAACGTCCCAGGTCGATGATATGTGCACCCAGGTCACCCAATGCTCCGCTTCCGGCAGATTCTTTATCCAGACGCCATATCCTGGGTGTTCCATAGTGAGGCATGATCCATTCCTGTAGATATTGGGCACGAAAATGGTAGATCTGCCCCAAAGCCCCGCTCTCTATCAGTTTTTTTGCCTGGCATATGGCAGGTAAAAAACGGTAATTGAAGGCCACCATGTGTTTCACACTCGCTTTCTGGGCGGCTTCGAGCATCTGCCTGGCTTCTTCAGCATTGCGGGCCATGGGTTTTTCACAAATGACATGTTTACCCGCCTGCATTGCTGTAATACAGGGCTCTGGATGAATGTCGTTGGGCCCCCCGTTATCGAACAGTTGGATCTTGTCGTTCTCAAGCATCTTCCGCCAATCCGTATAATAATTCTCATACCCATAGCGCCGCGCTGCCTCTGCGGCCTCATCCTCAACGAGTCCGCAAATTCCGACCAGCTTGGGAATGGCAGGAGGTGGATAGATCATATATGGAATAGTTTTATAGGCATTTGTATGCGCTTTGCCCATAAAAGCATAACCCAGCATGCCTACACCGATCTCGGGTGCTTCACCCCTGGCTTTTCCTCCTGTCATGGTTGTGAACCCAGTTTCTTCGCTCATCCTATTCCTCCATCTTAAAATCCATACTTTATATAGCTTGAATTATTCAGAATAGTTACTCGTCGGAAAAGGCCGCATCAAAGGCTATAGTTGATGGCGCAAAGTCTATTTTTCGGATCATTTCCAAGGCTTCCCGAGCTCCGTACTCACGATCCATTCCTGAATCTTCCCATTCAATGGAAAGAGGCCCCTGATATCCGATCCGGTTGAGTGCCCTGACGATGGGATCCCATTTAACGTCCCCTCGTCCGGGCGAGACAAAGTCCCACCCACGCCGGGGATCCCCGAAGTCTAGATGAGAGGATAGAATACTGTTGCGTCCCGTGAGTTGAACCCGGGAGTCTTTCACATGGACGTGGAAGATACGGTCCTTGAATTCTTCAAGAAAGTTGACAGGATCTATGAATTGATGGATGAAATGACTGGGATCGAAGTTAAACCCAAAATTCGGATAATCCCCGATGGAAACTAAGGTTCTCTGTGCGGTAAAAATATCGTAGGCGATCTCCGTGGGATGGACTTCCAGTCCGAACTTGACTTCCTCTTTCTTGAATACCTCAAGGATGGGCAGCCAACGATCTGCAAAATCTTTGTACCCGATATCGATATCTTCCTGACTGGTGGGAGGAAAGAAATACAGTTTGTGCCACACACTACTTCCAGTAAATCCATTCACTGTATCCACACCAAGCAGCCTGGCAGCGACTGCCGTTCTCTTCATCTCTTCTGCGCAGCGTTGGCGTACGCCTTCCGGATCACCATCTCCCCAGAGTTTCTCCGAGAGTATGGATTTGTGACGCAAATCGATGGGATCGCAAACACACTGGCCCACCAGGTGACTGCTGATGGCAAAACATTTAAGATCATATTTTTCCAGCAGTTCACGCTTTGCCTTGACATACCCATCATCTTCAAGGGCTTTATCCACTTCAAAATGATCGCCCCAGCAAGCCAGCTCCAATCCATCAAATCCCCATGAGCTCGCTTTTTCAGCAAGCGTTTCTAAAGATAGATCCGCCCACTGTCCAGTAAATAAAGTGACTGGTCGAGACATAGATTTCCCTCCTTGTTTTC
>WTAW01000312.1 GCA_013139435.1 Candidatus Aminicenantota bacterium
TCAGTGTCAAGAGCGCTACTGCATGAAATGTCCTGAGCATGCTTTGAGTCTGGGGAAGCAGGGACAGATTTTTGTCTCTCCTACGCTGTGTACATCCTGTGGAGTGTGTGAAAAAGCCTGTCCGATCGGGGCGCTCGAGATCTTTAATAAAATTGTGTATGTGTGTGACCTCTGCGGTGGAAAACCCAAGTGCGTTGAAGCCTGTACAGAGGAGGCCATCACATTCGTAGCCGAAGAGGTGGAACACATCTCCTTAGCAGATGTAAAAAAAGAAACGGCCAAAATGAACCCCAGTCAGAAAAGGCATTTTTACGTCAAAAAGATCGGGTCGAAAGCCAGAACAAGGAGAGATCAGGCCCATGCTTAAGTATGGCTACGGTGGGCGAGTGCTGAGGGTGAACCTCTCTGAACGGACATTTTCAGTAGAATCTCTCGATCCCTCCTGGATAAAGCCTGTGATCGGAGGGCGGGCAGCAAACACCAAGAGGTTGTATGAAGAACTCAACCCCGAGTGTGATCCGCTCGGAGCAGAAAACATCATTATCTTCGGTACCGGCCCCCTCACCGGTTCGTTACTTCCGGCATCAGCCTATTACACAGTCACAGCCAAATCTCCCCTGACAGGAATACTGGGGGATTCGGCAGCGGGAGGACAGTTCGCCGCAGAGATGAAACAGACAGGATTCGACCAGATCATCATCACAGGCAAAGCAGACAGCCTAGTCTATCTTCTGGTGACAGAGTCAGGCGTCGAGTTCTTTGAATGCTCTGAGCTTTCGGGCAAAACAATTGTGGAGACAACAGAAACGATCCGGCGCAATAGATGCGATTACTCCATTGAAGTTGCTGCCATCGGGCCTGCCGGAGAGAATTTGGTCCATTACGCTGCCATTGTTTCGAGTGGGAACAGAGTGAACGGCCGAACGGGAATGGGCGCTGTCATGGGGTCCAAAAACTTGAAGGCCCTGGCTGTAAGAGGAACACACTCCGTAGAGATGGCAGACCCCTTGGCGTTTCTCGATGAGTGCAGGACAATCGAAGCGGCCATCATGAACCACAACGAATACCAAAAGCGGTACCAGCTGGGAACCACGATGCTGATGACAGATTTGAATGGCATCGGCATCCTCCCGACAAAACATTTCCAGGAGGGTGTATGTTCCTATGTGGATAAGATCTCAGGACAGACATTGGCCAAAACCTACAAGGTTAAAAACAAGGCCTGTTTCAACTGCAACCTGCATTGTTCCCGCTATTACGCGGTAGATGACAACGAGGCCGAAGGGCCCGAGTTCGAAACGCTGTGCAGTTTTACCTCCCGGCTTGGAAACAGCGATCTTCCTTTTGCCCTGGAGATGAATGCCTATCTGAATCAAATGGGATTGGACTCTATCTCTACAGCGGAGGTCATCGGATGGATCATGGAGTGCCAGGAAAAAGGGCTCCTCCATCCTGATGACTTGGATGGATTGGAAATCACCTGGGGGGAGACCGACAAGATCCGTGATGTCGTAGAGAAGATCACCTACCGCCGGGGAGTCGGAGACAGGCTCGCCGACGGAGCGACAAAATTGTCTCAGGGTTTCAGTAAAGAGGCGCAAAAACTGGTGATGCAGGTGAAAGGATTGGATGTCATCTGTGGCGACCCGAGGGGGATCAAGGCCTATGGGCTCACCTATGCCATCGCCTCAAGGGGTGCTGACCATCTGAGGGCCGAGCCGTATTTCGAGCTGACGAACAGAACAGAGGAGGCAAAAAAGCGCTTCGGCACGGAAAAAGCCGCACACAGAATGGAAGAAGAGGGGAAGGCGGCCCTCGTGACCTATTCGGAAAAAATCGCCCTGCTCACCGATTCTCTGACCATGTGCAAAAATATCGGCCTCTGCATGGATATCCTGAATCTGGAAAACGCCTCACGGCTTCTCCAGGCAGGTACGGGGATTGACTATTCTCCCAGCGATCTAAAAAGAATACTGGGCGAGGCTATCCACACAGACTACAAGCTCAACAAACGATTTGGCGTTAAAAAAGAGGACAACACGCTGCCCGAACGATTCCAGAAAGAGCCATTAAAAGAAGGCCCGACAAAAGGGTCGACTGTGGATATTCAAAAGATGGTGGATGAATATTACAAGCTGCACAATTGGGACTGAATCCCCATATCTATTTGGTTCAACTCAACAACAGGTCCATTAGCCTTAACGCACTAAACGTGTTTATTGTGTATGTGCTGAAACACCTCAATAAACTTTTGGTTTTGTTCCGGTGTTCCGACCGTCACACGAAAAAAGGTTGACTGCCCATACATCGCCAGAGGTCTGACGATGACTCCCCTTTTCTGCATCTCCTCACAGAGCTTTTGTGTATCCACTTTTGCATCTACGGTCACAAAATTGGTCTCAGAGGGAATATAATCCACAGACATTTTTTGGAGGTTCTCGTAGAGGAAATTTTTTCCCGCTTTATTCATCTCTAGGGTTTTCTTCACATGTTCTTCATCATCCAATGCAGCAGTCGCACCGATCTGAGCGAACCTGTTGACCGAAAAAGGAGGGCTCACTTTCCAGAGGGCCCCGAGCAAGCTCTCTTTGGCCACACAATACCCGACCCGAAAACCTGCCAATCCGTACAGTTTGGAGAACGTCCGCAATATCATCACATTCCGGCCCTCCTCCACAAGCTTTAGCGCTTGAGGATAGGTCTCTTTATTGGCATACTCATAATAGGCCTCGTCACAAACCACAAGGACATCCTCGGGTAACTGTTCCATAAAAAAAGAAAACTGCTGTCGGGTCACAGAAGTCCCGATCGGATTCATGGGAATGTCCAGATAGACGATCTTTGTCTCGTCATCGACCTCTTCGAGGATGCGCTCGAGGTCATGACAACAATCCTTCATCGGGACCTCAACCAAATGGCAGT
>WTAW01000198.1 GCA_013139435.1 Candidatus Aminicenantota bacterium
TGATTCTGACTTAAACACTCTTCTTAAAAACAACGACCCCCAAACTTTTGTGAAAACCATTCGAATTCCCAGGGATTTTCCGATTTCACAACCCTACTGGCTAGAATCTCCCCCAAAAAAAGCAATGTTTTCTATCCGGGAACAACGACTTGTAGGACTTGTTGAAAATCCGCCTTCGATCGCTGTAAAAATAAAATTAAGCGCCGATGGCATTCTTTTAGAGTACTCTGTTCCACTGCTTTATCGATGGACGGATAGAGTTGATGGTGAACGATACAGGCCTTTTGAAATAAGACCTGGAGTTACAGTTCAGATAGAAGACAAAGTCAAAATTTTCACCAAGGAAAATCCCCAGGAACTAGGAGTAAAATTAAAGAGCCACACTCCGAATATCGCAGGTACAATCCGCCTCGCGGCGCCTTTACAGTGGCGAGTTACCCCGGAAAGCATTCCATTTGTGTTGAACAGCAAATATGAAGAAACGAAAGTCACGTTTAAAGTCACCCCGCCAAAGAATTCAGATGAAGCCATCTTGACCGCCGAAGCAGAAATCAACGGGGAAAAGTTTGACCGTGATATAGTGGAAATTTCCCATCCCCACATCAAAAGGCAGGTGTATTTCCCCAAAAGCCAAGTAAAGGCCATCAAAATGGATATTAGGCATGCGGGAACTAAACTCGGCTACATCATGGGCTCCGGTGACGAAGTTGCGGATAGTTTGCTCAATCTCGGC
Organism: Candidatus Aminicenantota bacterium; assembly: GCA_013139435.1. Taxonomy (GTDB): domain Bacteria; phylum Acidobacteriota; class Aminicenantia; order Aminicenantales; family Aminicenantaceae; genus WTAW01. Next base: position 734 of record WTAW01000198.1, read on the forward strand.
TACGAGGTGACACTTCTTGATGATGATATGCTGGAAAGAGCTGATCTTAGCCGATTTGATGCCATCATAGCTGGTATAAGAGCCTACAATACCAGGGAACGTCTTAAAAATACCTATCCGCGACTTCTTCAGTACGTCAAGGACGGCGGGACTTTTATTGTCCAATACAATGTATCTCGCGGATTACAGACTGAAAACATTGGCCCCTATCCTATTACTATCGGGCGGGATCGGGTGAGTGAAGAAGCGGCTCCGGTTGTTTTCCTCAACCCAAAACATCCTCTCCTAAATTTTCCCAACAAAATCACACGAAAAGATTTTGATGGCTGGGTACAAGAAAGAGGTTTATACTTTGCAGCGGGATGGGATGAAAGATATGAACCAATTCTTACATCCTCCGACACTAATGAGTCGGATAAAAAAGGAGGTTTGTTGTATGCACGCTATGGGAAAGGCGTTTTTATCTACACAGGATATTCCTGGTTCCGGCAACTACCGGCAGGTGTCCCGGGTGCGTATCGCCTTTTCGCCAACTTGATTTCTTCTGGAGATGCCGATGGAAAATGAACGAATTAAGAACGAGGAAATAGATCAGGAAAAGCCGCCAATCTTATCCTCATGGAAGCGGCTGTACACAGTGGTCTTACTGAATCTGGCCCTGCTCATAGTGCTTTTCTATCTTTTTACAAAGGTTTTTGATTAGAGGATGACAGAGATTCGGGCTATGTTCCCGATCTCAATTATATTTGAATAGTCTCCCATGGTGATTCCGACAAATAAGCTGCCCAACATATCATCCCTCGTGTATGATTATTATTATGAGTACGACAAGGTCAGTGAATTTTTTACAGGTAATTTTCGCGATCCAACCTCATACACCCTGCAAACCGAGAAAGTCAGATCACGCGACCTGCCGCGGGAACAATTGGCCGCCATATTAAAAGAGCAAAATCTAAGTTACGGATGTGGGGCTCAAACAGTCGGGAATATCCAAAAGTTCATTCAAGATAAGGCCTGTGCAGTCGTAACTGGGCAGCAGGTCGGACTATTCTCAGGTCCCCTCTACACCATCTTCAAAGCGCTTACAGCAATCAAGCTCGCAGAATCCCTCAACCAAACAAGCCTAGGGTGCTTTGTGCCGGTCTTTTGGTTGGCTTCGGATGATCACGACTTTGAAGAGATCAATCATATAACCCTGCTAGACAAAGAAAACCAGATTGAAGATATTCAATACCAGGGGCATTCAGCCAATCTCAAAACACCTGTTTCGGAAATCGTACTCTCAAAGGAAATTTCGAATTGTATTCAACAACTCAATGATCTCACCCACGATTCCGAATTCAAACCGGAAATCCTATCGCAATTGGGCACAGCCTATCAGCCCGGCCGATCGTTTGTTGAAGCTTTTGCACAGTGGATGACACAATTGTTCAAGTCCTATGGTCTCATATTCATTGATGCCGCACATCCTGCCTTAAAGGACCTGGGGAAAGATGTTTTTTATACCGAGATCGCCCAAAACTCACCCTCAACACAGTGTGCCCTGGAATCTTCACGTAAATTGAAACAAAAAAACTACAGCACGCAAATTCAGCTACATGAGGGGATATTGAATTTATTTCTGGTGGAGGACGAAAGGCACACCATCCAATTCAGGGATGACGATTTCAGCATAAAAGGTAAGCCGCAGACGTTTAAGAAAGATGAACTCCTCCAGCTTCTGGAGAAGCAGCCTCATAAATTCAGCCCCAATGTCCTGCTGCGTCCCTTATATCAGGACACACTTTTACCGACCGTCGCCTATGTGGGGGGACTGAGTGAAGTAGCCTACTTTGCACAGATGAAAGAGGTTTACGAAAGATTTAATTTACCAATGCCTATTATCTATCCGAGGAAAAGTCTCTCGCTTATCGAAAAAAAGGTGGACAAGGCCTTGAAAACTTATAGCCTGAAAGTTCAGGATATATGGCGGAACGCGGATGTCAAAATCAATGATATCGCTAAAGAAAAAATCCCTCAATCCCTTGATAAAGCTTTTTATATCACAACATCTCATCTTGATAAAGATTTTATAGACATCAAGCAGGAAACCTTGGCTTTTGAACCTACACTGGAAAAATCAGTCGATCTTACTATTGGGAAAATCCATCACCAAATTTGCCTTCTGGAAAAGAAGATTCTCAAGGCTTCCAAAAAGCAGAACACCATTATGACGCAGCGAATACACCTAGCGAAAAGCAGTCTTTACCCAAATCAGCACTTACAGGAAAGGGTATTCAATATCACGCCCTTTCTCATAAAATACAGCTTTTCACTTATGGACAGGCTTTATCAGGCCGTCGATATAAAACATCATGATCATCAGATTTTAAAATTGTGAAAGATGTAAATATCCGGACTGGAGATTGAAGTGAAACTCGATGCTTTAGCTTTCGGAGCACACGCTGACGATGTAGAGTTGGCCTGCAGTGGCACGATCATAAAATTGGGGGCATCAGGTTATAAAACTGGGGTCATTACGTTAACCCGTGGAGAGATGGCGACTCGGGGCAGTGCTGAAATCCGCGCTCAAGAGTTTGCACAATCTGCTAAAATTATGGGTCTAGCTTCTCACAAGATGCTGGATATCCCAGACAGTCGGATCGAAGTCACATGGGAGAATAAGATAAAAATTATAAAGGAGATCCGCACTTATAAACCCAGAATCGTATTTGCTCCATATTGGGTCTCTCGCCATCCGGATCACGAAAAAGCGTCTCATCTCGTTCGTGAAGCTGTCTACCTCTCCGGACTAAAAAAATTGAAAACGG
>WTAW01000166.1 GCA_013139435.1 Candidatus Aminicenantota bacterium
GCCGCTGATGAGATTCCGTAATACCTGAATATCTCCAAGTAAGCGCCTTCCCTCAAACCCAGTCCATTGATGGTGATCGGGATGAGCAGAATGAGGTGCACGATGGGAATGAAGATAAAATAATCCATGAGTGCGATTTCCAGATGAAGCGCTTGTCCTATCAAATAATAGTGAAAAATAACGTTGATCTGGAGGAGTGTAGCCCAGAAAAAAGCTTTGCCGATGGCGCTTTTTCTCTTCCTGTAGAAGAGGATTGTCTCTCTGAATCGGAGTATCTTTTGTTGGGTTGCGATCAATGGGCTCTTTTCTGGAAGTTTTCCAAGAATGATGCCTGCAACAGGGGTGAGAAAAAGAGCGAGCAAGCTCAATCCGAAGAAGCTCAAGATCAATGACACCCAGATCATAGGGAATTGCTGAGCCATATCCAGGCGTATAAGGGATACACAAAAGGCGAAGAGAAAGAGGACGATGACACCGGACAGGCGTTCGACAAGGATGATAGCCGAAGATTTTATGAGAGACTTTGAATAACGGGAACCATCCCAGATGCGGACGACATCACCGCCGATCCGTGTAGGAAGGAAGAGGTTGAAGAATGATCCAACCAGATAGGATTTTGCCAGAAAACCAATGGGCACCCAGTCATCTTGAGCCTTAATGAGGATCTGCCAGCGTATGGCACTGATCACAAGCCCAAGAGCATGGAGGGAAAAGGATATCCCCAACAGAAGGTGATCTGCCTCTTTGAGCGTGGCGAATATATCCCTGAGGGAAGTCTGGGAGATCAGGATAAAGGCCAGGACGGAGGCGCTAAAAACAAATTTGAGCGTGAAGACAAAGATTTCTTTTTTTTTCAGCATTCAAATAACCTGCGATCTATAATTATTTCTTTTTGAAAAAATAATCCCTCGTGACTTTTCCGAGAAGTCCGCTCAACAAGATCAGAGACACCAGGTTGGGAAAGGCCATGAAGGCATTGGCGGTGTCTCCGATGAGCCAGATGATATTGAGATGAACACCCTGCAGGATCGAGCCGACGAACAGCAAGCTGAGAAAGACAGCTCTATAGGAATAGACAACTCCCTCACCGAAGATGTACTCCAGGCATTTCTCGCCATAATAACACCATCCTAGGAGCGTCGAATATCCGAAGAGGAAGGAACTGAGGGCGATGATATAACCCCCGTTTGGGATCACCGAACCGAAGGCGGCAGCAGTCAGTGCAGTAGAAGTGAGCCCATCTGTGACACCGAAGGCAGCGGTTTTGAGGTACATCCCCGTGATGACGATCGTCAGAGTGGTCAGTGTGTTCACACACAAGGTGTCGATAAATGTTCCCGTCATTGCGATCAGTCCGTTTTTGGAGGGGTCGGAGGATTTAGAGGCGGATTGGGCGATCCCCGCAGACCCCAATCCCGACTCGTTGGAAAGTAGGCCGCGACGAACGCCGATCTGGATCACCTGCTTCATTGACGTTCCCACCATGGCTCCACCCATGGCTTTGATGGAAAAGGCAGATTTAAAGATAACGGCAAAAGCAGCGGGTAAATTCGCTATGTTAGCGAGAATGACAACGATGGCTCCGCAAAAGTAGAGGATGATCATAGTCGGGACCAGGCGCTCGGATACGCCGCCGATTCTCTTGATGCCGCCCAGAATGACAGCGCCGACCATGGTCGTGATAACCAAACCTGTCAACCAGAAGGGGACGCCGAACTGGTCGTTGAAAATAAGAGCCATAGAATTGGATTGAGCCATGTTGCCCGTGCCGAACAGACATGCGAAGGCGCCGCAAATGGCAAAAAACATGCCCATGAATTTGGCAACTTTTTCGTTTTTAATTCCAAGGCGGGCATAATACATGGGGCCGCCAGACATCTCGCCCCTCTTATTTTTCACTCTGAATTTAACCCCGAAGAATCCCTCTGCATATTTTGTGGCCATGCCGAGAAAGCCGGCGATCCACATCCAGACTGGGGCGCCGGGCCCGCCGATCGCAATGGCTGTCGCGACACCGGCGATATTGCCGTTTCCGACCGTAGCGGCGAGAGCGGTCATCAAGGCTGCATAGGGAGAGATGTCTCCCTCTTCCTTCTCAGATTTGTCTTTGTGGAGAGCGCCCTCCAGGACCATTTTTAAGGAAAGGAAAAGCCGGCGCACCTGGATCAATCGACAGACATAGGTCAAAAGCATGCCGACACCGAGCAGAAGAAAAATCATGACAGGAAACCAGACAAAATCGCTGAAATCCTGGATGGAAATGAGAAATTTATCCAGAAAAGACAGAGTTATGGAGAGGTTTAGCACCATTGTCTCCTCTGGATCTTTGATCTCGATCTCTCGCTCGACGGGTGTCAGTCCATACAGATCCATCTTGATGATATGCCTGCCTGGAGAAAGGTCCGTAAAGGCATAGTTCCCCTCTTTATCGATCTCAGACTTGATAAAAACCTCCTCTTCGATGGGTTTGATCAAGACGGAGCCCTTAGTGTATGGCTCGCCTTTAGGAGAGAGCGTAACCTGGCCCTTGATATCTGCCGCTTCTAGCGTATGAAGGCCAAAAATAAGCAGAACTAAGATCGTAGAGAGGATGAGTTTTTTTATCATGTTTTCCGTTATCCTGTAATGATTTTTTTGATGAATATGAGAAT
>WTAW01000413.1 GCA_013139435.1 Candidatus Aminicenantota bacterium
CCCCAAATCCGTGGAAATTGACTGTGTCTTTTCCCTGTGTTATAAGCTGGATCTGGGGAGAAAGAACAAATGAAGAAATCGATAGCTTTGTTGAAGGACATTTTGTCATCCATTCAGATCGATCATGAAGTATCCGATATTCGGACATGCGTGTATTGGACAGCAGTGACTTCAATGCGGTGCGGACTGGCCTCCACGATGGCCGCCTTCCTTCCTCTACAAGAAGGAAACCAGGTGAAATCTGCTGGTGAGCTTCTTCCAACAGGTGCAAAAACATTGGCAGAATTGTCATTTTCAGACCACATTCTGGAGGCTGCGATCGGTATCGCTGCCATAAATTCTTTACTCCAGATCGATGAATCCCTCTGCGTTGATTTGAATGCTGCTGATGAGATCAGTGCTATGGGACAGGGAAAACGGATCGCGATTATCGGGCACTTTCCGTTTGTAAAGAAACTTCGACAGGTGGCGCAAGATTTGTGGGTATTTGAGCTCCCAGGACGTGCGCGTCCTGGAGACCTCATCGGCAAAGAGATTGAAAATCTCCTCCCTCAGGCTGATGTTGTGGCCATAACCAGCACAACCCTAATTAACCACACTCTAGGGAGTATCCTGAGTCATGTCAAATCAGATGCCTACAAAATAATGCTCGGACCGAGCACACCTTTATCTCCCGTGCTGTTTGACTATGGGATTGATACAGTTTCCGGGTCTATCGTTGTCAATCGCGATCAAGTCCTTGATTGCATAAGCCAAGGTGCTAATTTTCGTCAGGTCAAAGGTATCAGGAAAGTAACCATGCGCCGCAAAATGTAAGGTGTTCCGAACTTCCAACGAGATTTAAATAGTGAGGTAATAATTCAAATAGGAGACGGTTCCCCTTTTTTTGTTATTCAGCTGTTGACTTGTCGTAGACGATTTTGCCGCCAACAATGGTATATAAAACTTCTGTTTTGGGGATGTCTTTGGGATTGGGCCTGAGCAGGTCCTTGGAAAGGACGACCATGTCCGCCAGTTTCCCCACCTCCAGAGATCCCTTGATATCTTCCTCAAAGGACGCATAGGCTGGGCCCAAGGTGTAATATTTGATCGCCTCTGCCATTGTCAGTTTCTGTTCCGGGTAGAGCCGGTTCACCAATTCGTTTAGGTTATACATGGGATTGATCGGAGAGACCGGCCAATCCGTACCCCAGCAAAGGACAGCCCCGTTTGTGAGCAAAGTTCTCACCATGTCCACTCTTCTGGCCCGCTCGACACCAAGCCGTTGTCTCTTGTACATCTCGGCTCCCGTAATTGTCGGCTGCATGGAGGCAATCACACCAAGCTCTCGAAATCTTTTAGTGTCAGGCAGTATGTTCACAGTGTTGTGCTCTACCCTGTGGCGGAGGCCTTTTTTCCCGTGCTTATCCTGAGCCCGCTCCACAGCATTCAACACCCAGTGTACGGCCTTATCGCCGATGGCGTGAACTCCAACCTGATAGCCGTTTTTATGCGCTTTTTCCACTAAAGCATAAAATTCCTCTTCTTCCATTTGGGCCAAACCTGTGTTTCCCGGCTCCTCTGTAAAGGGCTCAAACATTAGGGCAGACCGGACACCGATGGTTCCGTCTATGTAGCACTTCAAGAATCCCACCTTCACCATCTCGTCACCCTGGCCCTGTTTGATTCCTTTCTCGATATACTCATCCAGGTGACTTATAGGAAGCCAGCCATAGACTCGGAGTGTTAGCTTCCCCTCATCTCTGAGCTCCTTATAAATATCGATCTCTTTTAAGTAGGAACCCGTATGGATTCCTGTAAGCCCTAGCTTAGCGACATGCTTTAACGCTCTTTCAATATCCTCCTTGGGATTGACTTCGCCATGCACTTTCATAAGGCTTGCGGCGGCTTCTTTCAAGATCCCTGTGGGTTCACCGGTCTTCGGATCGAAAACGATCTCTCCCCCCTCGGGAGCCTCGCTGTCTTGGGTGATATCCGACATTTCCAAAACCACACTGTTCACCCACACAGCATGTCCTCCTCGCCTGCGCATAACCACAGGATTGTCCGGGGAGACTTTATCCAATATCTCTTTTGTCGGCCAACCCAGTTCCCCATAGAGGATTGGATTGGGAAAGGATACATAACCAGATACGAGCTTTCCCTTGGGTGTTTCTTTGATCCTTTCTGCGATTTTCTCCTGGATATACGTGACCGATGTTGCGCTGCTGAGATCGAGCATGGACAACGACCGTCCCCCCGAAGAGAAATGGCAGTGGGCATCGATAAAGCCGGGCAAAACAAGCTTCCGGCGCACATCCAGAACTTTCGTTGACGGTCCAACATACTCCTTGATCTTTTTCGTTGTTCCAAGAGCGATGATTTTTCCTTCTTTCACAGCCACCGCCTGGACTTCAGGATTCTCTTCCGAGATTGTGAATATCCTCCCATTTAAAACAACAAGATCCGCTTTTTCCTGATCTTCAACATGACCAAACAAAAGCCCTACAAAAACCAAAGACATTAAAATAACTGCGCATTTTTTCATAAAATATTCCCCTTTGATATTTCCAAGCCCCTTTCTCGAACATGTGTGTCTTTACCATACGCTATGCTCCAAT
>WTAW01000274.1 GCA_013139435.1 Candidatus Aminicenantota bacterium
GCCACTGCCTTGCCTTTGCAGCGATCTCAACTCGTGAATAGCTCAGGTTATTAGTAGCCGGCGCCGTAGCCGTCCCGACGGGAGTCTGCTCCACCGAAGATGATCTTTGTTTTTGGGAGGAACATGATCCCCTGAGCGCCGCCAAAGTATTTATCATAGTCCTCTCTTAAAAGAATTTCATGACCCAGTTCTTTGAGAGCTTCGATGGTCGCCGGAGCCATCCGGGATTCTAAAGTAATGGGACGATCCTCGCCGCGGACAGAGTAGGAAAAAAACCGGGGTGCTTCGATAGCTTCATCGAGGGACATGTTAAATTCGGTGACATTGAGGATGATCTGGGTCAGGGTGGTGAATATCCGTGTGCCGCCGGGTGAGCCGAGAACCAATACGGGTTGTTCGCCCTGAAATAAGATCAGAGGTGCTTGGGAGCTTAACGGTCGCCTTTGGGGATTTGGCGCGTTCGGAGATTCGGGATTGCGAGAGAAATCGTCCATCTCATTGTTCAGAAGAAATCCTGTGTTTTTTGGGATGATGCCTGATCCGAAAAAGTGGTTTATCGTTTGAGTGAGGGCAACGATGTTTCCCTCTTTATCCATCACACAAAGATGGGTCGTGCTCTCTTTCTCGTTCTCTCTTTCGTCAAATTCTCCGTAGGGATAGGTGTTGAGGACATGGTCAGGCTTGATCTGTGCAGCGATCTGTTTGCCGTAATCTTTCGAAGTGAGCTCTTTCTCGGGAATGTGGATGTAGTCTGGATCGCCGAGATACTGAGCCCGGTCGGCAAAGACAAAACGGAACGCCTCACTCAGATGATGGATATAAGGAACTGAATTATGTCCCCACTCCTTTACCGACCAGTTGCCGATGATGTTTAAAAGTTGGATGATGTGAAGACCGCCAGAAGCCGGTGGTCTCGCACTGTAGAGCGTGTAATCCTTGTAATGCCCTTTTATGGGGGTGTGTTCCACAGGAGAATAACTAGCCAGGTCATCGAGAGTGAGAATGCCGCCCTTTTCCTGTACAGCGGTGACGATCTTTTGGGCGATCTCGCCCCTGTAAAAGGCTTCGATCCCTTGGGATGCGAGAAGGCTGAATGTGTTCGCGAGTTCAGGATTGCGGAGCACCTCATCGGCTTCAAAAGGCAATCCTTCGTTAAGGTAACAACAGGACTCTCCGGCCATCTGAAGCAGTTTTTCGTACTCGTCCTTGTTGATCTTGCTGAAGGTTTTACTGACTGGGAATCCCTCTTCTGCGATCTGGATCCCCCCCTGCATCACATCTTTGAGGGTCTTGGTGCCGTACTTGTTCAACGCATACGACCAGCCTGCGAGTGCACCGGGAACAGCGACCGCCAAGCCATGTATCCGCCTCAGCTGTTCGTTGGTCTTCCCATCTTCGATGTACATCTCAGGAAAGGATTTTGCGGGTGCCTTCTCTCGAAAGTTAATGGCTGTGATCTTTTTATCTCGCGCTAGGTAGATCACCATAAAACCACCGCCGCCTATTCCCGAAGCAAAAGGCTCTGCTGCGTTCAAGGCAAACGTAGTGGCAATGGCGGCATCGACTGCGTTTCCTCCTTTTTTCAGCATTTCCAGGCCGGCTTCAGCAGCCAGAGGGTGGGCGGCAACTACCATTCCGCTCTTACCCCGAAAATTGTAGGGTTCATGACGGTCTAGGGGAGGCTTCTCCTGTTCGAGATCTTGTGTTCCACAAAAAATCGTTATCACAAGGTAGAGAGCCAATAAAACAACTTGGAGGGCATGTATCGGGAAAATCGTAATTTTTTTAGTCTGCATCTGACTCCTCTTCTAAAAGTTTTGAAATCTCTTCTTGCGATGGAAGGTCTTTCAAGGTGTCCAGCCCAAAATAAGTCAAAAATCTTTCAGAGGTGCGATAGATCAGAGGTTTTCCAGGGCTCTTTTTCCGGCCGACGATCTTGACCAGTTTTTTTTGAAGCAACGTCTTGAGAGAATGAGTAGCATCCACCCCGCGGAACGCGCTTATCTCAGCAAGAGTGATGGGCTGGTGATAGGCGATCGTGGACAGAGTTTCAAGGGCTGCTGAGGAGAGTTTGTTCTTCCTGTTGACCCGGAGGAGACGCCTGATCCATGGATCGTGCTCGGATCTTGTTGTGAAGAGATACCCTCCTCCGGTCCGGATGATCTGGATGCCCCCCGGATGGGATGTGTATTTCTCCAAGATCAGGTCAATGGATTTTTCGATCTCCTGCTCAGAATATTCGGTCAGAACGTTTTTGATTTTCTCTGTGGATAACGGTTCGGCAGAAACAAATAATAGAGACTCGATGATGTTACTCAGTTGCATGCTCATTTTCGGCTCTCTTTGCGAAGCCAGACTTTGATGGTTTGGAAGAGCGTTTCCTGGATGGCATAGACCGTTCTGGCCTTGATGAGCTCCAGAAGGCAGAAGAAGCTCACCAGGGCCTCCTCGATCGTCGTCTGGCGCTCGAAATATTCAGTAAAATCGAGATAATGATTTTCCTTGAGGAATTCAATGATCTCGTTCATTTTCTCTTCCATGGAATACTCTTTGCCCATGATGATCTGGATGTTTTCCCGTTCTTTCTTCTTCATAAGGATGAAAAAAGCCTCTGCAAGGTTGAACAGCGAGATCTCTGTCAGATCCAGTTCTTCACCCATGAAATGAGGCGGAGGAACGTCTCTTTTCCATTTGGGGAGTTCATCCGCCTCTTTTTGCCTCAAGATGGCGCAGGCGGCCTTGATCTTCTGGTACTCCAAAAGCCGGTCCACGAGGACTTGCCGAGGGTCCTCTTCATCGTCCAGCACTCTCTCCCGCGGCAACAACATTTGTGATTTGATATAGATGAGGAGTGCGGCCACAAGCAGAAATTCCGCCTCGCGCTCGAGGTTTATGCGTTCTTTTTGATCCAGATAAACCAGGTACTCTCGAGTGATCGTGGCAATAGGGATGTCGTGGATATCGATCTTTTTCTTCCGGATCAAAAAAAGAAGAAGGTCTAAGGGACCTTGAAAGACGTCCAGATTGACTTGGTATTCTGTGGATCCTATGGGACTATCCATCTCTCCTGTATTATTCATAAAAACTGCCGATATTTTTTTTTAAAACTGCCGATACCTTGACTCATGTATAATACGGGCGAAATTCTTCATTGTCGAGGCGTCAAAAACCGAGGGCAATCCTAACTTCTTTCATCGTCTTTTGAGCGACCTCTCGAGCTTCTGTGTTTCCCCTCTCGAGGATGTCCAAAACCATGTCGGGATTATCGGCGAATGTCTTTCTCTTTTCCCAGAAGGGAGTCAGGATTTGGATCAATTTTTCGATGACGATATTCTTGCAGTCCAAACATCCTATTCCAGCAGTCCTGCAGCCCTGAGTGATCTCCTCTCTCTGTTCTTCGTCGACAAAGGCCTTATGCAGTGTGAATGCAGGGCAGTCTTCGGGTTCTCCCGGGTCCGTCCGCCGCTTCCGCCGGACATCCGTTTTCATGGGCTGGATCTTTGCGCGGATCACTTCGGGGGAGTCTTTGAGATATATAGAATTCCCGAAGGATTTGCTCATCTTGCGGCCATCGGTCCCGGCCAGCTTGGGGACTTCTGTGAGCAGGATCTGGGGTTCGGGGAATATGTTTCCGAACAGGCGGTTGAAGCGTCTTGTGATCTCCCGAGCTAGCTCCAGATGATAAGCCTGATCTTCTCCCACGGGAACGACCTCTCCTTTGTAAAGAATGATGTCTGCAGTCTGGAGGACGGGATATCCCAGAAATCCATAAGTGTTGACGTCTTTATCTTTCAACTCTTTCTGCATTTCCTTAAAAGTGGGGACTCTTTGAAGCCAAGGAAGAGGTATGATCATCGAGAGGAGCAGATGCAGTTCGGCATGCTCTTTGACTTCGGATTGGACAAAGATTGTGCACTTATCAGGGTCTAATCCGATACTCAGCCAGTCGGCTGCGATTTCGAATGTGTAATCCTTTATGACTGGGTGATTTTGGTACTCTGAGCTAAATGCATGCCATGTGACGATCGAATAAAAGC
>WTAW01000080.1 GCA_013139435.1 Candidatus Aminicenantota bacterium
TCTTTTGTAGGCCATTTTTTCCCAGGCAATATTTCCTGATCCCAGCCTCTCCCCGAAATCCACTCGCCCTCATTTTTCTCCTCAATCTTTTCTTGGACTCTTCGCTGAATTTCATCCGGAGAGGTAACGCCATCCAAAGATATGGACATCGAAGCATGTCCGCCATACACAAAATGGACATGGCCGTCGTTAAATCCCGGCAGAGCGAGTTTCCCCTGAAGATCGATGATTTCTGTCTCTTTTTTGTCTATATATGTCTTAATATCTTTATTTGATCCCACAGCAACAATCGTGTCTCCTTTGACGGCAAGGGCCTCAGCCCGCGGATTGCTTTCATCCACAGTCACAATATTCCCATTAATGAGCACTAAATCAGCCGCTTCAACAGGCTGTTTACTGCTGCATTGAACCGCAGCTAAAAAGAATAAACTTAATACCAAGAATTTTAATAATTTCATTCGAGACCTCCTGCTTGATCGCAAGAAATTTTCTTCGCAAGCTTTGATTAAGTTAAACAAGCAAGTCTTTCAATTGTTATATACAGTACATCTTTTAGGGAATTTTTAAAAGTACATTTCTGTTGGCCATGGTCCTTCCGCTTTTGGCTGGGCGCCAGCGCTGGCGACCAGATCGGTGTTTGTGATGATCAGTATAGGATGAGGGCTGTTCGCGTGTGCCAACAGACCCAAGAAGTTTTGTTCCGAAAAGTCCAGAGTGAGTTTCTCTTCCTTGGGAATTTTTTTTGACAGAGTAAGTTTTTCTACTGTAATATTGCTAATACAACAGATAAGAATGGAGACATTGAACGCGAAGGAGGGAAAATTGTCAAAATCAAAAAATAAATTCTTATGGTGCGCACTATGAGCTGGAAGAAATTGATCGCACTGTCAGTGATAATTCTCACCATCACGACGATTGCCAACAGCCAGTCAAGACTTCCCGACGTCACGCATGAGGGGATCGAGATCAAAGAGGTCTGGATTCCGATGCCCGATGGCGTGCGGCTGGCCGCCAGTCTGTTCGTGCCGGCGGATCAAAATGCATCGGCTAAATTCCCTGTATTACTCGAATACCTGCCATACCGCAAAGATGAAAGCCGCAGCAGCAGATTCTCGCTGTTCTCCTACTTTGTCTTGCGAGGCTACATCGTAGCTCGTGTCGATATCCGGGGCTCCGGCACCAGCGAAGGCAAACTGATCGAGTACGAGTATACCGACCAGGAACAGGAAGATGGCGAGGTGGTTATAGACTGGCTGTCGAAACAGCCCTGGTCTTCGGGCAAAGTCGGTATGTTCGGTCTCTCATGGGGAGCGTTCAACTCCATCCAGATGGCCATGCGCAACCCGCCAGGGCTGAAAGCCATTGTCGCTATCCAGGGTACTGACGATCTTTTTCGTGACGATGTTCACTTTATCGATGGCATGATGCATGTCGATTCCTACGAGCTCGGTCAAGATATAGCCAATATTCTGCCCACACCACCGGATTATGCCGTCGATGAGGCCTATCTACGCGATCGCTTCGATACGGAACCCTGGCTGCTCATATACAAACGTCAGCAGCGGGATGGTCCGTTCTGGAACCGGGCATCGCTCGATTCAGATTACTCCAGCGTCAGAGTGCCGACATTCGTCATCGGTGGATGGTATGACGGATATCGGGACAGCGTGCCTCGAATGCTCGAAAAACTCGATGCACCTGTCAAGGGCATGATAGGTCCCTGGGCCCATACCTGGCCTAACTGGCCCTATCCAGAGCCCGGAATGGAATGGCGTCGCGAGGCCGTTCGCTGGTTCGATCATTGGTTGAAGGGTGAGGACACAGGCATCATGGAAGAACCCCGGTTTGCGGTTTATATTCGCCAGTGGCATCCGCCGGGCGCTGTCGATAAAGTGCCAGGCTATTGGCGCTGGGAGGACGGCTGGCCGATCGAACGCACCCAAAAAAAGGCTCTTTACGCTCACGCTGATCACACCTTGTCGAGTATGAAATCTGTTGAGGGCGACGGACAAATCCATAGGCTCCGATATATTCCCACGGTCGGCGTCGAGGCATCGGGTAATGTCAATTGGTGGGGGGATTTCCCCTGGGATCAGCGCGGCACCGACGCCTACAGCCTGGTCTATGATACTGACCCGCTGGACCAAGACCTGGAGATCCTCGGCTTTCCGAGGGCGATAATGCAAGTGTCGGCAGATGTGCCCCTGGCCAATTGGATCGTGCGCATTTCTGACATCGCGCCCGATGGAACTGTCACCCAGGTGGCGGGAGCCGGTCTAAGCGGCGCGCACCGGAAATCTTCGGAAGAGCCGGAGGCATTGGTACCCGGCCAGGTTTACAAGCTAGAGTATGATCTGCACTTTACTTCGTGGGTGTTCCCCAAGGGGCACCGCATCCGCCTGGCTGTCAACAACGCACTCTGGCCAATGATCTGGCCGACACCCTATGCGATGACCACGACACTGAACGTAGATGGTGCGAATGCATCACATGTTGTGCTGCCGGTAGTGCCTTATTCTGATCGGGCGAAACCTGAATTTCTACCTCCGGCCAAGAATCCGGAACTGCCGGGCTACACCTCTCTGAAAATCGGGGATGAAACCACCTCAGGCTATGCCGAAACCAGGAGCATTGAGCGAAGTCCGCTTGCATTTCAAACACGTATTGAATCTTCGGGCGCGAGTGGCTCTGTATATCCTTGGGCGACCATTAAGTATTGGGAGAATATGGCTCATGAAGCGCAGGATAACGACCCGGCCAGGACCAGCCTAACGGGTAAAACTCGTTATACGGTTGAACTGGAGGGTCGAACAGTGACGGTGGAAGGTGATCTTTCATTCTCCAGTGATCGTGAGAACTTTTACTACACGTACACGCGGCGGGTGCTGGAAAATGAAAAACTCATCAGGGAGAAAACCTGGAAAGAGACCATTCCACGCAATCATCATTAGTATAAGGGATACTTGATCGAATACCGGCCGAAGGCTGAGTTAATTTCTTTATATTCCAGCTATTCTTTTGATCTTGGATAATGCCTCTTCAGCTTTAACACGCAGATCATTATCCCCTGATTCCTTGGAAATCTTTTCTAAGATCGGCATGGCCTCTTCAACCAGAAGAGTCCCCAATAATCCAATGGAGTACCACTTCACACTATACTTGCCATATTCTGCGTAATTTATCAATATTTTATGAAGCTTTGGGTCATCCGAAGCACAACTTTTCCAGGCAGCAAGGGCTGCTATTTGGTGGTTATCATGGTTTTCATTCGTCGTGAATTTTTCAATATCTAAAACTAACTGTTCATCCCCCATAATCTCAAA
>WTAW01000403.1 GCA_013139435.1 Candidatus Aminicenantota bacterium
GGTTAAATACACAAGATAATCTCCGTATGTGCGAAACCAATGGGATGATTCCGTGTAGGTCTTTTCATCTGAATGCGCCTCATCCCCGGCGAAAAGCCAAGACAAAGGGATAACCATCACGAAAAAAAACACACAAATAATTCTTTGATAATTCTTAGTATTTTGAAAGTTCAATCTCTTCCTCGTATTTTCAGCACTGGGGGCATAGGTTAAGCATCCTTACCTTGGTCGGAGAATCACCTATTATACCTTTAGTCGTAATTTTAGTCTGAATTATTCATAAAAAATGGGTGATCACGCTTTAGCCAAATCCAGTAGGAATTTTATCAAAAACGGATTCACAGGTCTTGCCGGGGCCATATTGGTTCCATCTGTATTTAAAAAGGGGGAAAACCGGAATGTTCTGCTCTCAGTGTGAAGAATGCCTGCTTCAGTGTTCGGCTGGCCTGAATATCCCAATCCTGATGCGCAGCTATATGTATGCCTTTGGCTATCACAGTCCCTGGAAAGCCCGAGAAACTCTCGATCATATCAAACTTGCGAGTGTCCCATGTTTGAATTGTGAATCCTGCAGCGTAAAGTGTTCTTCAGGATTTGATATCAAGAGGAAAGCAACTGACATCGCAAGGATTTTAGACGTACCTAAAGAGTTCTTAGTCTGATTCGCTAAAACCTCCCAGGCTCCTTCCCTTTTGCCAGTTTTGTCGCCATTTCGAGCGCTTGCTCGATGTTCAAAGCTTTTCCTTTAGCCTGCTCGGACTTGTAAGCCGTATCACCAAGTCCATCACGCACGATTGCTTTCCATTTATCAAGGCTCGATGCGTCTGCAGGAGGCAAGGGGATTCCCAGTGTGGTACGCAGGGCTTCTGTTGCAGAAAAAAGTCGAGCGGCTTGGTCGTATTCAGACTGCGCTGCGGCCAAACTCGCGATCCCTTCCAAGTTTTCAGCGATCCCCTCTCGATGATCCAATTCTTCTTCGAGCTGTATGCTCTCAACAATATGTTTTCTTGCAGACTCGTGGTTGCCTTGGGCGAGGTCACATTGCCCGAGCAACCTGAGCGCTTGCGCTTCAACAGCCTTAAAGCCAACTTCCCGGGACATACCCAGGCATTCCTGGGCTAACGATGTCGCGCCTTTAATATCACCTTGATCAAGGGCCACTCTCCCGAGTCCGGCGAGGGCGATCGAGCCACAGCCTTTGTCTCCCATGGTTCGAAAACTCGCCAGCGCTTCTTCGTATAAGGTGCGAGCTTGTTTGGTGTTACCTTGAAATCGCTCCACTCGTCCCAAACCCCTGAGCTGAGTTGCGACACCGTGAAGGTCCTTCAAATCCTCATATATCTTGAGGCTTTCCCCATACATCTCTTTTGCTTTGTCATAATTCCCCACAACCACAGCGATCTGGGCAAGATTCCACAGCGCTCCCGCGATTTCACGCTTATCCTGCACCTCTCTGAAAAGAGCTAGACTCTCTTCAAAAAGAGTGTTGGCCTCTTTAAAATCGTAGGCCGACGCTGCACGGTGTGCCAGAGGGCCAAGCGCAGTTGCGATTCCTCGCTTATCCTCCACTTGTCGCCACAACTCCAGGCTTTCCGAGTGCATCGCCTCGATCAATGCATCATCAGCGCCTAAAAATTCTTTCGCGAATGCCAACCCTCCAAGAGCTTTTGCTATTCCCACCTTGTAGCTGATCTCCCGGGCAATACCTATCGCCTGCTCATACATCTGCATGGCTTCACCCATATCAGAAAGGCGGGCCGCAAGCCATCCGGCACCGGTCAGGGCGTCCACTCGCTCATGAGTTTGAGTGTCGGTCAACGCAAGTACTTTCTGGAGCCATCTTCGGCCCTCACTAAAATACCCGTGCGTATCCCAAAACTGCGATAGCGCTCCTGCCATTCGCAAACCCGACAGTGCAGATTGTGCGCTGTCTTCACTTTTTTCCTCGGCCTTCTGTATAAACCACCCCAAGGCAGAGCGCAGATTGTTATGTTCCTCCTCCAGCCGTTCCAACCACACTTCCTGTTCCGGTCCCTTGAGCTGAGATTTGGCTTCCTCCGCCAAGTCAAGAAAATAATTGGCATGCCTCTCTCTGATACCCGCCTCTCGACCACTTTCCTTCAGCTTTTCTCCGGCGTATTCGCGAATCATCCCGAGCATGCTGAACCGCAACTCTTCCTCTCCACTTTCATCCTGCCGCAACAGGCTTTTATCCAGGAGGGAAGCAAGCCCCTCCATGACATCCATACCCCGTGCTTCCTCTGATCGTGAATCAGGATCGCTATCAAGAGGGCAGCACACGGTTTCGGCCGCTAGAAAG
This sequence comes from Candidatus Aminicenantota bacterium, assembly GCA_013139435.1. GTDB lineage: Bacteria > Acidobacteriota > Aminicenantia > Aminicenantales > Aminicenantaceae > WTAW01. The sequence continues at coordinate 2,321 of WTAW01000403.1, forward strand.
GTGAAACCACCTGCAAACATAGATAGAGTCTGGACCAGCTTCTGCTCATTTTCGTCTAACAACTCGTAACTCCAATCCATAGCAGAACGCAAAGTCCGATGACGTGCGGGTGCATCTCGAGGCCCGTGGGCCAGAATTCGCAGCGATGATTGCCCATTCGCCTCGATGAGACGCTTGAGCAACGCTTTTGGCGGAAACAGTTTGACCCGTGCCGCGGCCAATTCGATCGCCAACGGTAATCCATCCAACCGGGCACAAATCTTGGCCACCGATTGAGCGTTCTCATCCGTTATGGAAAAATCGGGTTTCACCGACTGTGCGCGCTGGGAGAACAATTCCACCGAAGGATTTCTTGTGAGCAAATCCACCGTAGTTCTATGGGATAAGTCAGGAAAAGCCAAGGGACGCACAAGAAACTCGTGTTCGCCCTTGACATGCAGCACCTCGCGACTGGTAATCAAAAATTTGATGAACAAGCAGGTTTCAAGAAGTTGCGCGATGTCTGAGGCTGCTTCACCCACGTGCTCGAAATTATCGAGGAACAACAACATTTTTTGATGCTGCAGAAATTCTCCCAAAGTTGCAAGAATGGGCTGGTTTCCCTGTTCATGTACGTCCAGCGTTTGGGCGATCGTGGGAGTGACGAGCATAGGATCTGTAATAGGAGCAAGGGGCACGAAAAAAATCCCATCTTTGAATTTATCGGAAAGCTCTGCAGCCAACTGCAGGCCGAGCCGGGTTTTGCCGATCCCTCCGGGTCCAGTTAACGTGAGTAAGCGTACTTTAGCCTGAGACAGGAGATTCCGGGTAGAAACAAGGTCCTCATCCCGGCCGATGAAGCTAGTCGGCTGAATGGGCAAGTTGTTTGGATAGGCATCCGGGGATTTGAGAGAGGGAACGACATCTCCTGGAAAACTGATAAATGAGGTGTCGCCAGTCAAAGCAAGAAGGACTTCCTCTGCACTTTGAAATCGATTCTCTTTGTCTTTTTTAAGACATTTTAACACCAAATGGCTTACGCCCTCATCGATCTGATCATTGATCGTCTTCGGGTCTTGAGGAGATTCGTGTCTGTGCTGATAAGCAACACTTAACGGGGTATCCCCCACAAATGGCACTTGGCCTGTTATCATTTCATACAGGATGACTCCCAGTGAATAGATGTCAGACCTCTGATCGACGTCCTTCCCCACTACCTGCTCCGGAGACATATAATCAGGCGTCCCGATAATTACTCCTGCATCCGTGATTCCTTTTGCCCTCAATGAGCGAGCGATCCCAAAATCCATGATACGGGCATTCCCTTCCTTATCGATCATGATATTGCTGGGCTTTAGATCCCTGTGGACAACACCCATTCTATGTGCTTCGGATAATCCTTCACACACCTGTTTCGCTATCGAGATAATCAACTCTGTATCTAACCGCTTTTCTCTCTTTATAAGGCTCTTTAAATTCTCCCCAGACACATATTCCATAGTGATAAAATGGATCCCTTTTTCTTCTCCTAGATCGTACATCCCGCAGACATTCTTATGGCGGATCTTTCTGGCTGTTTTCAGCTCTCCTTTAAACCGTTCAATGATCTTTTTATCCGCAGCGATCTCGGCTTTTATGAGTTTTAACGCGACTTCCTCGTTGACCTTTGTGTCTTGGACCCGATAGACCCTTCCCATTCCGCCCTCACCTAACTCCTCGATGATCTCATATCTCCCGGCGATAGTGTTTCCTTTTGTCAATTCCTTAGTGGGGATCTCCAAGGTTTTGGTGTGGGAATGGATATCCATTGAAACCGGCAGTTGAGTTCCGCATTCTTTACAGAATTTAGAATCCAATGGATTCCCTGAATTGCACTTCGGACAAAACGTTGCCATTATTCCCTTAAGGTTGCTTCAAACAGAGTACAGATTTGGAAGAAAAGAGTCAAATAGAATGAAACATGTGCGCCCGATCAGGCGATTTTAGGTGGCTGTTTTATATTCTTATATTCCTTTAACAGGGATCCCATCAACTCTTTAACCGAGACGATCTTTTTTAACCTGTAAGCATTCGAACCGGCAAAAGCAAATCCACTCTTGAAATTACCTCTCTGGGCATTGATCAACGCATGAGAGATGCAGAATGGAGTATTTTTTAAATCACATGTGATAATACAATGATAAGGACATTTAAAGGGCTTCTTCTTCCCCATGTTGATGTCATCGATGAAACGATTTCTGATCGCCCGTCCCGGCAACCCGACTGGACTTTTTATGATGACGATGTCTTCTTTTTTGGAATCGATGTAGGCTTGCTTGAATGCTTCCGATGAATCACATTCAAACGTCGTGACAAAACGTGTCGCCATTTGAACGCCGGCCGCACCTAAACACAAGAAGTCGTGGATATCTTCACCTGTGTATATTCCGCCGGCAGGAATGATGGGGACGGTTTTTTGATGTCTTTCTTCAAATGTTTTTACCTCTTGAATGACCTCGGGAACCAGGTTTTCTAAAGAATACTCAGGGGCGTCTAAATTCTCGGGTTTAAACCCAAGATGACCTCCTGCTTTGGGTCCTTCCACGACCAGCGCATCCGGGAGGCGATTAAATTTCTCCGACCATCTTCGACAGATGATCTTAGCTGCCCGTCCGGAGGCTACGATCGGAACCAGCTTCGTGACCTTATTGCCTTTCAAGATCTTTGGAAGCTGAAGAGGAAGTCCTGCGCCAGAAAAAATAATATCGATCTTTTCTTCTGCGGCCGTCTTCACCAAATCTGAAAAATTCGAAAGAGCGACCATGATGTTCACGCCCAAAATTCCTTTGGTCAATTCTCTGGCTTTTCTGATCTCTTTCTTTAAAGCCCGTTTATTGGCTTCCAGGTAATTCGAAAAATAATCAGGCTCGCTCCTCCCGATCCCAGCAGTCGCTATAACGCCGATGCCGCCCTCGTTCGCTACAGCGGCAGCCAATCCTGATAAGGAGATCCCAATCCCCATTCCGCCTTGAATGATGGGTATTTTCGCTTTTAAGTCTCCTATGATCAGTTCTTTAATATGTTTCGGGTTCACATTTATCTCCAGGGGAGGTCTTTTTCATGCCACAGGACCATTAATGAAACAACCTCTTCTTAAACCAGTATTATATTGGGTTTGAACCTACAAATACAGAACTTTATTTTTTCTTATAACTTAGCTTCTTGATCTTGAAACTTCAGAACCTCAATATCCATAAGCTCATCTTTTCCATCACGACCGGGAACAGAATCAATAACAATTGTTTTATTTTCAGTTTTTGTGATCTTGTATTCCGACGAATTCCCAGAAAACTTGGCGGTATCTTCGCCTTTTTCACCCGCTATCACATCATTTCCTTTGCCGCCGGTGATGACATTATTCCCATCATTCCCTGTAAGTTGGTTATCCTGATCGTTGCCGAGAATATTGGTATCTTTCTCTCCGGTAAGAATGATGTTAACCAGATACTGGGATTTAAAAGTATAGGGCGTGTTTTCATCGCGCACTGTGGAGAATGTCCCATCAAAGGAGGGTTCGATATAGGCATTGTAGGTCAAATATTTCGGCCAGAATTTCTCCACAAGATCATAAAGAGCAGGATCTCCCGCTTTCATCTCCTCTTTGGTGTGGTAAGGATACTCCTCACCAAAGGATGCTCCATCGCCCTGAGGATTGTGATCCCATAAGCCAAAATAGATATCGAACCCGGTGATGATATATTCATGAGGTGCTGGGCGGCCATACTTATATATCCCAGCCTCGATCGCAGCCTGTTCAGCCTTGACGATCTCTTGATGATATTCAGGCAAAATATCTTCCAGCCCCTTGGCATGAACAAGATGCATGATCTCCTCATAGGAAGCATCGCGGGTAAATCTCTCCCCAGGCCTGGCTTCATTATGGATGTACTCATAACATCCTTCCACAGGAGATTCCGTGGCATAGAGATCCTGAAGCCTGAGCTCTGAATTCCTCAGAATGGGACGCATGGCAAAGGACTTTATCTCAGTATCCGTATATATGAGAGTAGCTTTCACATCAGCCATCCGGTTGGCGAGAGCAGTTTTGTCAAAACCGTACTGCGTACCGGAGGCATCGGTCAGATGGTACTTGAGGATCTCTCTTGCCCGTACAACCTGTAAGTCACTGACACCGGATTGGGCAAAGATATGGATCGGCTTGCCATTGGGAGCCACGTGCCTTGTGTATTTCGCGAACAAACCGTTTAAGGTCTTGCCGAGCTCTTCGGGAAGAGGGACGACTCCCAGAGGGGATGTCGAGGTGTCGATGTTGTCCAGCACTTCATAGTTAATATCGATCTTTTCGGGCACATCATATTTGACCTCTGCGACCGCCTCTCGCATCCT
>WTAW01000108.1 GCA_013139435.1 Candidatus Aminicenantota bacterium
GACAGGGACGGAGAAATCGAGTATTTACTCGGTGGCGATGAAGTCCACTTTGCTGCAGGCTCAGTGGCGGTCACGATACTGGATTCCGAGACACAGCAGGAGAGAAAAGCTGTCACCAGTGATCTGATCCGGTTTGCCCGTCTGACTGACTGTCTCGAGTTTCTCCATTTCCAGAGCACTGGAATTCTGAGCACGGATGTCTCCGAGATCGTTTCGGACAGCTATCGACTTTACATCGGACTTCTCTTCTCCAAAAAACCCATAGTCACTGGAACGTTCCGCGTCGAAGGATTCGAACCCATGCACAGAATGCTCGTCGCTGTACGGGGAAGTGAAAAGAATCTTGCGGAAAAACCTCTGGCGATTTTCGATGCATGCCCCTCCCCTCCTCTCAAATGGAGCAATTTGACCGCCCAAAGTTTGATCGACAGCGCCCGGGCTGGCATTCCCTCCGAGCTGATATCCATGGGGATGACAGGAGCGACTTCTCCCATCACAATCGCAGGCACTCTGGTCCAGCATGTCGCTGAAAACCTATCCGGACTAGTGATATGCCAGCTCGCAAAAAAAGGAGCGCCTGTTATTTTCGGCGGCTGTCCAGTGAGCTTCGACATGAGGAAAGGGACAACACCCATCGGCGCTATCGAAACCATGATGATCGACTCCGCCTATGTACAGATCGGAAAACATTTCAATCTTCCTACGCACTCGTACATGGGAATGAGCGATGCCAAGGTCAATGATGCGCAGGGAGGATTTGAAACCGGCATAGGAGCTATTCTTGCAGCACTTTCCGGGTTGAATGTGATCTCTGGCGCTGGGATACTGGATTTCATCAGATGCCAGAGTCTGGAAAAACTGGTTATCGACAATGAGATCTGTGGTATGGCGTATCGGCTGATAGAAGGGATAACACAACGCAATGATCCGATCGCTCTGGATCTATTCAAAGATTTCGCGGCCGACACACAGTTTCTCACTATGCCCCATACGAGAAAATTGTACAGGGAGGAACATACATTTCCCAAGTTGATCGATCGAGATCCGTATGATATCTGGGTATCCAAGGGGAGAAAATCAATAACTGCCCGGGCCAAAGAAGAAGTTGAAAATCTATTACAAAAGAATCCGCCCGCTCTTCCTGATAAGGAAATACAAAAGGCTCTTGGAGAAATCATGATGTCCGATGCCCGAAGAAATGGCATGCCTTCGTTGCCCGAGATAAACTTTCTCTAGAAAAAATTGACTAGTTTATACAAAAAAAAAGAGCTATGATGTGAACATCCCCAATCATTAGACATGCAATGCCTTCAAAAAATTGCGGCTGGACAACCAGCCAAATGCAACGATTGAGAGAACTCAATGCTACGGAGTCCGTGCTCATCAGAAAATTTTCTGACCTTGAGGAACGAAATAGAAATTTCTTCAAGTTTGAACAAAATCTGGTTCGTCAAAGTCAGCGAAATCTCGAACTCATGCGCACAAAGCGCCGGCGTCCACGGTTGTGCGAACTGGAGGATTCCCTCATACAGATGCTCGTGAAACAGGATTTTGTCCAGGTCATCACGCCGATTCTCATCTCAAAAGATTCCCTTGCAAAGATGTCGATAGAGCCAGGCCACGAGCTGTTCAAACAGGTTTTTTGGGTCGAAGAGAAAAAATGCCTCAGGCCTATGCTGGCTCCCAATCTCTATTTTCTGTTGAGAGAGCTTGTGAACATATGGGAAAAACCGGTGCGAATATTTGAGGTGGGTCCATGTTTCCGTAAGGATACAAAAGGTCGACACCACATAAATGAATTCACCATGCTCAATCTCGTGGAACTTGGCTTACCCCTAACTAACAGAAAAGAGAGGCTGGAGGAACTCGCAACAAACGTCATGGGCACAAGCGGAATCAAAGAATTCAGTTTCACCTCTCATCGGAGTGAAGTCTACGGCGAAACGATCGATGTCCTTTCTAACTTCGAAGTGGCCTCAGGAGCCATGGGGCCTCATCCACTGGATTCAAACTGGGGAATCTCCGATCCCTGGGTCGGTATCGGATTCGGGCTAGAGAGACTTCTTATGGTCAGGGAAAATTTTCAAAATATCCAGCGCGCTGGTCGCGCCCTGGTCTATTTGGATGGAGAACGACTGAATATATGATAGGATTCTGATAGGATTCGGTCCCTATGAATTGGTAAAACAGGCATACATTTCAAATAAGATTAATACACAGAGGAGATTGAAGAATGAGTAAAGAAGAATTCTTCAGAGAAGCCAAACAAGCGATTCTAAACCATGACAGAGATAAAGCTGAAGAAGTCGCTAAAAGAGGTCTTGCTGAAGGTCTTGATCCCGTTGAATTCATTACAAAGGGCTTCCGTGAAGGTATCACTCAGATCGGAGATCTTTTCGGCAGGGGGGAGATATTCATGCCGCAGCTCATCGAAGCAGCCGATGCTATGAAGACAGCAAACAAAATTCTTACAGAATCGATGCCCGAGTCTGCCCAAGAGAAGAGAGGTAAGGTCGTAATTGGAACAGTGCAGGGCGATATTCATGATATAGGAAAATTTTTAGTGATTTCGCTCCTTCAGGTCAATGGTTTCGAGATTTATGATTTGGGTCACGATGTCGAAATACAGAAATTCATCGATAAGGCGCTGGAAGTCGAGGCAGATATCATCGGTTCGAGTGCGCTCCTGACCACAACTATGATCGGGCAAAAAACACTGGAGGAGAAGCTCCGAAAAGAAGGTCTCAAAAATAGATTCAAAACAATGGTCGGAGGAGCTCCGGTCACGCAGCGGTGGACCGAAAGGATCGGTGCCGATGCCTTTGGAGAGGACGCAAACGATGCGGTGGAGAAAGCCTTACGTTTGGTGGGATCAAAATAGATCGCATTCTCTTCTCTATTGATTGAGAATCTCGGGCTTTGCACCATGACTAATAGAGATCTACTCCCAAAACTCGAAGAGATCCTGGAAAAATCTCTGCATAGAAAACCTTTGTCCGTATCGGAAATCACCTATCTGCTTGGATTAAAAGAGGGAAACAAGATATCCCAAGTATTTCAAACAGCCCAGTGTGTGAGGGCCAAGTATTTCGGGAACAAGGTCTTTCTTTACGGATTTGTCTACTTTTCCACATTCTGCCGTAACAACTGCGCATTTTGTTCTTCCCGGACCTCGAATAAGCTTGCCCGACGGTACAGAAAAAGCAAAGAAGAAATCGTCGAAGCGGCCAGTCTGCTTGCAGAATCCGGAGTCCATCTTATCGATTTGACTATGGGAGA
>WTAW01000009.1 GCA_013139435.1 Candidatus Aminicenantota bacterium
TCCTATCTTTTGCTCCAAGTGTAGCCAATTCCAGAGATTCCACTGTGAAAGTCTGCGGTTCACCAAGTTGGGTTAGCACCCCATCAACACGTTTGGCGATCGAAACCGTGAACGTTCCAGGTATAACCAGTGCCCCTTCAGGAGGTTCATCCCAGGGGCTCCTCTGTTGCCTCTCGAGCTCTGTGGGATTCACTGTGGGATATCGCAGATTCCAAGCCACTCTGTTTATGCCTTTTGTGGCTGGCCCTGTGAGTTGTCGCACAACCTGGCCGTCTGCATCCTTCACTGTAATAATCAAGCTCGGCTTTTCCTCATTATCCTCTTTTCTCAATTCTTCCCAACCGGGAAACTTCACCGGCTGCCCCGCTTTTTCAGCTTTTTTCTCTGCGTCTCGTCTTTCTTCTGCACGGGTTTTCAGTGAGTCCTTCAAATAATAGGTAAATACCGCCCCAAACGGTGGGTTTGGTGCCAGGTAAATACCATCACCCAAAAAAGCCTTTCCTTTGAGATCCAACGGGCGCCTTTCAACATACATCAAGGCCTTTTTAACTGGGAAAAGCACACACTCCTGCTTCAGGACATCTTCGGTCGCCTGTCTCAGCGGTGAATAGTCATCCAAAATGAAAAAGCCCCGGCCGAAAGACGCACCGACCAGATCGCTCTCCCTTTCTTGGGGTTCGAGATCCCTGAAAGAGATGGTCGGGACACTCCCCTTGAGTTTTACCCAGTGTTTTCCCTCATCCACTGTGAAATAGATGCCGAATTCTGCGCCGATGAATAGAAGATCTGCTTTCTCATGGTCCTGTGTGATAGCCCAGACGATCGTTTTTTTTGGCAAATCCCCAACTATGGATGTCCAGGTTCGGCCTCGATCTGCGCTCTTAAAGAGATAGGGTTTTAGATCTCCGGTCTTGTGATTGTCCAGCGCGGCATACACTGTGTCTTTATCGTGTTTGGAGGCTCTTATCTCATTGACAAAATAGCGATCGGGAACGCCAGGTATCTTGTCAACTTTTCGCCAGGTCGAATCCCCGTCTTCTGTCACTTGGATCAATCCGTCGTCGGTTCCAACATAGATCAGTCCTTCTTGGAGAGGCGATTCGGAGATCGAAGTGATGGTGCTGTATATCGACATGGCTCTATGATCCCAGAGAGCGTCAACACTCCACGTTTTCCCCATGATCTTCTGTTCGAGCCGGAAGATGTTGCGCGTGAGGTCGGGGCTGATCGCTGTCCAGGAATCGCCACGATCGTTACTCTTGTAAACTCGCTGTGAGGCAATATACAGCCGGGTGTTCGAATGGGGGCTGATGATGAGGGGCGTGTCCCAGTTCCAGCGTGGCGGATCTTCTCCTTTCTCCGGCTGCGGCTTGATATCTACTCGCTCCCCACTCCGTTTGTCGTACCGCATTATATTGCCGTTCTGCCATTCGGCGTAGATGATGTTCGGATCCTCAGGATCGATGGCGCAGGCATAGCCATCGGCCCCGGTTGTTATGATCCAGTCGCTGTTGAGGATCCCATTCTGGTTCAGCGTCCGCGAAGGTCCTAATTGACTCGAGTTGTCCTGAGTGCCGCCATGGACATTGTAAAAAGGCAAATCATTGTCCAAACACATCTTGTAATACTGGGTCAGCGGAAGGTTGGCGAAATATTTCCAGGTTTTTCCATGATCCCAGGTCTCATACAGTCCCCCGTCGCATCCTGAGAGGAGGTAGTTCGGATTTTTAGGGTCAAAGGCCAAAGCGTGATTGTCCGAGTGTTTATGTGCTTCTCCAATGGGATTAAAAGTATTTCCTCCATCACTGGATACATGCATCCACACATCCATCTGGTACACGCGGTCGAACTGATGTGGACTTGCGTAGATCTCTTGATAATAGTGGGGGCCTGTGCCGCCGCTTGTGTAGCTGCTTCGTTTTTCCCAGCTCTCGCCTCGGTTTGTGGATCTGTAGAATCCCTTCTGATCCCGATCTGCCTCGATAGTTGCGTAAACCACACTAGGTTTGATAGGGGAGATGGCAAGCCCGATTTTCCCCATGTCTTCCTTGGGAAGTCCCACGGCCAGCTTCCGCCATGTTTTCCCGGCATCCTCACTTTTGTAAATACCGGACTCAGGTCCTCCACCCATAAAGGTGGCCACACTCCTTCGCCTCTGATAGGCAGCGGCGTACAGAATATTTTGGTCTGTCGAATCCATCTCCACATCCGTCACACCCGTGTCCTTACTGATCTCGAGGGAAATATTCCAGGTTTTTCCTCCGTCTTCGCTCTTGTATAGCCCGCGCTCTCCGCCCGCTGACCAGAGTGGGCCCTCTGCCGCCACATATACAATGTTGGAATCGCAGGGATTCACCAGGATCTTGGAGATGTGTTCGGATTCTTTGAGCCCCATGTTCGCCCAGGTCTTGCCGCCATTCAGGCTTTTATAAACGCCATCCCCCCAACCGACGTGACGGCCGCTGACGTTTTCCCCGGTTCCAATCCAGATGACGTCCGGGTTGTTAGGATCGATAGTGACACATCCGATGGAATAGGATGGCTGTTCATCAAATATCGTTGTCCAGGTTGTTCCGGCATTCACTGTTTTCCAAATACTCCCAGACCCCACAGCCACATACCAGATACTCTGATCCTCGGGATGAATAGCAATATCACTGATCCGACCCGACATCAGCGCAGGACCGATGTTTCTGAGCTTTAATCCTGAGAAAGTCTCTACATTCATCAGGGTTGATTTTTCTTTCTCAGCATCCTCGCTCCATCCAGTCAAAGATAGGATGAGCATTATTACGCAAATCCATAGACCGATTTTTCTCACTGTCTTCCTCCTTTTTATTGTAAAATACTAGCCTGAACTATTCAGGTTAGGGAATGAAGGGAAGTTTTTGGAGATCCCTTTTTTCATTGTCTCAATATTTTGCAACATTTTCGAGCGGTATTAAAGGTTTTTTTTGACAGAACTCTGGATATCGATCCCTTTTCCTGATCTTGACCAAATAATTGGGGACGGTTCCCATTTTACGTAGGGTCCCTTCCTCTCACGGACCGTTTAGGAAACGGTCCATACATCTTTCAGCAAAGGGACAAGACCCAATGTGATAGTGTTAAAAAAGCTTACATCCAATCCTCAAATGAATCCCTTATTCTATTAGATGGACAATAAGAAATTTTTGCATATACTTGAGGTTATGTGATTATCACAACCATGCCCTCACGGGTTTAGTGAAAAGAATAAACACTGGCACATATATTGCTATTACAAATCTTAAGTATCTTGAATTATGAGATGGAGGAGAAATGAAGCTAAAAAGAATCCCACTCATTTTTTTGTCTCTGCTACTGGTTTTAATGCCTGTTTTTATTTCAGCAACTGATGAGATAACCGTTGAATTCGATAGGGTGAGTGAGAGAGTTTTGGTCGTCAAATCAGGGAAGGTCTACACAGATCAGGTCATCGCTCTGGCTTCGAAGAAAGGCATTGTGATGATCGATACCGGCAAATCCCCAACTCTCACTGAAAAGTACAGAGAAGTCATCGAACGGGAGTTCGGGCGAAATGATTTTGCTTATGTGATCAATACAC